>CALMKY010000208.1 GCA_937867195.1 uncultured Saprospiraceae bacterium
TCATACTTGCATTCATCAAAATCTCTCTGATCCGATTCGCTACAATTCTTTCTTCTCCGGGAATCATTTGCCATGTCGTAATATCAACTGTTTCATTATTCCCCATCGTTTCGATCGATGGATTACCAGTGCGTAATGCAGTTCTTAATTCATCAGCGGTAATTTTAGTTACAGATGGGTCTGGTTTGATTTTGATAGAGGGAACATGATTTGCTATAGGTGGTATCCATTTTTCTATAGTTACGCCGGCAGCAGAAACAGCAGCAGCACCTATCAGATCGATTTGACTTTGCCATAATGCCCAGTCTTTTTTATGATCACGGGCAAGATACGTCTCGATGGCGACCAGCATGCCGAGTACTTCTTCTTTATTGACTTTCATACCACGACCAACCGTATTGCCATTGGGCGGTGCATTTTTACGAGCTGCTTGTATCAATGATTTTTTACCCATCAGGATTCCGGCACTTTGGGGTCCGCGCAATCCTTTGCCTCCCGAAAATGTCACCAGATCAAATCCAAGTTTATTATGCCTGAATAAATTTTCTACCGGTGGTACATCGGCCGCGCAATCAATGAAAGTAGGTATACTATGCTTCCTTGCAATTGCCACCCATTCTTCATCTTTGATCTTACCTATATTATTATTGAAATTGAGAAACCACATCATGGCGGTTTTGTCATTGATCGCATTTTCCAGATCCTCTTTATTATCGACCTCGATGATTTTAGCTCCACAATTGCGGATAGCATGGTCATATCCCACCCGATGCGTTTTTTGTATGATCACTTCATTTTTTATACCCGTAAGATCATTGGGTATGCGATCGATTTTATCGGGATCACCCATCGTCATCACTGCAGCCGTACCCAGCGTAATCGCCGACGCTGCGCCGGCCGTAACCATGGCGCCTTCCGCACCAAGTAACTCTGCGATCCGTTCTCCTACCTTATCCTGAATATCTTCGAGTCGAACAAAATATTTAGCAGCATATTCGATGGCTTTAATGACTTCGGGGTGGGGCAGTGAAGCCGTCAAAGCGGTATACGTACCGGCCGCATTGATAAATGTGCGCACTCCGAGATCATGAAAATAATCCCGATCGTAATCCCCTTTGGAAGATTTGACTTTCGATACAATTCCATTAGCCAATGGAGCCATGAGTGGCAGTGTGATCGCCGATTTGATTAGGTCTCGTCTTTTGGTCATAATATTATTTTTTTGCGGGCAAATGCCCATACTGCGATTAATCTATATAAGCAATGCAATCAATTTCCACCAAGCTATCGCCGGGGATGCCTCCCGCTGGAGCGACGGTTGTTCTGACCGGAGGCATATCACCAAACTTACCTTTGTACACATCGTTCATCGCTTTATAATCTTTGAGATCATTGAGATAGACATTGCATTTGAGTACTTTATTCATAGAACTCCCTGCTTTCTCCAGTTCTGTCTTTAGTTCGTTGAGCACATGCTCGGTATGGGCGGCGATATCGCCTTTAAAATGGGCACCTTTCCCTGCAATAAATACCAGTTTACCAAAAGTGCGTGAACCGGAAAATAAGGGCACACCCTGATCCAGCGTTACATTATGAGCGGTGGTAGTCATGGTTTCGATCTCTTCATTGGGCGAAGCTTTGACTGCATTCAGACCCATGAAACCTGCTACCGCAAGGCTCATTTTTTTAAATACTGATCTTCTATTTGTTTTCATGATTGATTTTTATTGAATGAATATTTAAATATAAAGAGGATTAAACGAATAATTGAATGGAAGTGCAAACGATTGTTAAAATCGCAATCCATTCAATATCGAATTAGCTTATTTTTTTGTTTATAACTCAATATCTTGCATGATGAATGACCTCACGTATTTTCTTAGTCGGCTTTATGGGCAGTGGCAAATCCACCCTCGGTAAGTTATTGGCAAAAGAAATACGATACGATTTTGTGGACCTGGATGAAATCATAGAATCTGCAGAGCATCGGACGATCTCCGATATATTTTCTTTCCAGGGAGAACAAAACTTCAGGCTGATAGAACAAAAGGCTTTGCATTCATTGGCCGATAAAGAAAACATGGTGTTAGCCTGTGGTGGTGGTGCGCCCTGCTTTTTCGATAATGCCGAGTGGATGAAATCTCATGGAACCATGATCTTTCTGTATTGTGATGTGGAAGAATTGGTAGCCCGGCTTAAAACTGAACAAGAGCACCGGCCACTCATTCGGGATCTCGACGAGCAAGGTCTTACCTATTTTATTACCAAGAAATTAGATGAACGCATGCCGTATTATCAGAAAGCAGATATCACATTATTTGCCATGCCGGATAAAGCGGAAGCCGTAGAGTATTTAGTGAAGGTACTTGCTCCTTGACATTTCCACTGACCCCACTTCAACTTTTTCTTTTATGCTAAAGTTGATGATTATATATGGTTGAACAGGAGGATCACAATTAGTCAGTCAATGTTCTTAAATATTTTCATTTCTCAATCCAAAGCATAATTAAAAAAATCAAATAATAATTGCAAGATTATTGATTGAACGCATCGTTCACCAGTTCAACCAATTAGGATATTCAATCTTTTAGCAAGAATATTTAAGTTGAAAAGGGGTCATGTAAAGGCACAGTTCTAATTTACTCTATCCAGACACATCTTAATTGCTTTTTCAGCCACAATTACTTTTCCAGTCAATTGATCATCCAAGCTTTCTTTGCCTGTCGCGTCGATGATCCTGTATGCTTCTTTGGTATCGAGATCCGGTTTGATGGATTTCATTAAACCAATCAGTCCGGTGACGAAAGGGGCGGCCATGCTGGTACCATTTAATGCAGAGTATTGGTTACCGGGCATACAAGAAAATATGGCAAATCCAGGGGCGGCTATTTTATACTTTATTTGTTCGACTGAATTGGAAAAGCTCGCTTTATGATTGGATTGATCGATTGCACTTACCGCAATGACATTTCTGACATTGGCGGGAGAGTAATTCGTTGCATCCGCGTTATCATTACCGGCGGCTGCTACGATGATGGCACCTTTCCCATTAGCGTACGAAACTGCTTCATCAAATGCTTTCTGGTGAGCATCGAGACTGCGACCTCCCAATGATAAATTAATGACATCAGCGCCTTCATCGGCTGCCTTGAGGATCCCGTTGATCACGTCGCGTTGGGTACCTGCACCAAAACGACCCAATACTTTGATACTTGTAATCGAACAAAATTCTTTACCGGGAGAGACAGATGCTATACCAATATTATTATTGGACACAGCGTCCGCGATGCCCGCTACATGGGTACCATGGCCAACCTCATCGGTATCATATTTTTTATCTAAAGACACGTAATTATCTTTCAGATCTTCATGATTCCCATCGATGCCACTATCGAGTATGAATATTCTGGCTCGTTTTGTAGGTTTAAGAATTCCGTCGCGTTGCATTTGCACGATATGATTCCATCCTTGCGATTCCAGGCTCCATTGTTGATCGGAATATGGGTCATTCGTCAGTGGTTTGAAAGGCGATCGATAGGGCTCAACATTCTTTATTGGTTCTACTGCAATGGTTTCATTGTCTTCGATCCAGATCACATGCGAATTACGTGATAATGCACTTTTTATTTCTGTTATTTTACCTTCATTATATTCTGGGATTTCAATACTGATAAAATTGTCAATATCCGTCTTGGCTTTGTCGTTAAGGTTAAATGAAATTTGTTCGCCCAGATTGTATTGATCCAATATCGGTTTGAGATCCGGGAGTGCATTGAGGTCGTCAAGTTGCACGAGCAGCTCCCATTCGTTTTCATCTTTGATTTCCTTAGTTATGCTGACTTCGGCATTTCGAAGTGTATTGGCCTGCCACTTGCCCCATCCCATTTTTGATAAAGCATACAACACGATCACGGCCAACCAATAAAATTTTTTAAGGTTGCGGATAGTATTGAAGAATAAGGAAATTACTCCCATCATGAGGAAATCCCGGGAAAGTATCAGCAATCTTGGACCTGCTTGCAGATGTATAAAGGAAAATGAGACGGCGTATAAAGTAATACCGGCAACTATGCCGAACTGGGCAAGTTTTGACCAATTATCCTTATCCTTGACAGCATGCCAAAGTACCAGGCTAAAAGTAGCCAGCCAGAAACCACGTGAATACCATTCCACAAGATGACTATTCATGCCACGAACTAAAGGATTTTTTCATTGAAAATGAAGAAAATTCGTTAAACGATGGTTTTTAACGGACGAACAAATGCAAATTCCAAACTGCCCGTTAAGTCCAACATTCCCTGCCTAATTTTGTTATGTCATTAGCTTTAAATAATCATTGAATGATCGCAGGGGATTAGCTACCTTTGCGCCTCTTAAAAATATGGAAAAACATCATTGTGTCATCATAGGTTCAGGCCCTGCCGGTTATACGGCGGCCATCTATGCGGCACGTGCAGGCATGGAACCGCTCATGTACACAGGTACCGAGCCGGGTGGTCAATTGACAACCACTTCAGAAGTCGAAAATTTCCCGGGATATCCTAACGGAATTATGGGCCCTGAGCTCATGGAAGACTTAAGAAAGCAGGCAGAGCGATTTGGTACCATCCTACGATATGAACGAATCGAAAAAGTGGATTTTACAGGTCCTAAACATAAACTTTTATCAGAAGCAAATCTTGAAATTGAAGCAGATGCCGTGATCATCGCCACAGGAGCCAGTGCAAAGTGGTTGGGATTACCCTCTGAGAAATCATTTATGAACAGAGGAGTGAGTGCTTGTGCTGTATGCGATGGTTTTTTCTTTAGAGGTAAAGAAGTTGCAGTTGTCGGTGGAGGGGATACAGCTACCGAAGAAGCATTGTATCTGTCTAAACTGTGCAAGCATGTCAACCTGATTGTCCGACGGGATGAACTAAGAGCTTCAAAAATCATGCAAGAGCGCACAATCAATAATCCCAATATCACCGTGTGGTGGAATACGGAGACCGTGGAAATCAAAGGTGACCAATCCGTATCCAGTGTAGTTTTGAAAAACAATCAATCAGGCAACATCAGTGAATTAGCTGTCAGCGGATTTTTCGTGGCAATTGGCCATCAACCCAATACAGAAATCTTTAAGGGATGGTTGGATATGGATGAAAGCGGATATTTAATCACTCAGCCCGGTTCCAGTAAAACCAATCGCGAAGGTGTATTCGCCAGTGGTGATGCTCAGGATAGGATCTATCGTCAAGCGGTGACGGCTGCCGGCACAGGTTGTATGGCAGCACTCGACGCTGAGCGATACCTTGGATCTAAACATTTAATTCATTAGACACAGCAGACTAGACATTAAGCAAATTAGTAAAAAGCTAATTCAACAACAATTCAACAATTATTCAATTCAACAATTCAACATCTTTCCAAATGGTTACTAAAAAATTCAAACCTGGTGTAGTTTTCGGTCCGGCGCTTAAAGACCTTTACGATTACGCAAATGCAGAAAAATTTGCAATCCCTGCAGTTAATGTGATTGGAACCAATACAATCAATGCAGTGCTGGAGACTGCCAAGGATGTAAATAGCCCGGTGATCATCCAGTTTTCAAATGGTGGAGCTTCTTTTGTTTCGGGCAAAAGCATTAAAAACGAATACCAGCAAGCATCGATCCTGGGAGCCGTGTCCGGTGCAATGCATATCCATATTATGGCTAAGGCCTATGGAGTTCCCGTCATCATTCATACAGATCATTGCGCCAAAGAATTATTACCCTGGATTGATGGGTTGTTAGAAATTGGTGAAAAGTATTTTAAGACCAGAGGCTATCCTTTGTTTTCATCTCATATGCTTGATTTAAGTGAGGAGCCGATCAATGAAAATATTTCTATATCAAAAAAATATTTTAAGCGAATGGCCCGCATCGGTACGGGGATCGAAATCGAGTTGGGTGTCACAGGTGGAGAAGAAGATGGTGTCGACAACAGTGGTGTGGAAAATGATAAACTCTATACCCAGCCAGAACATGTAGCTCAGGCTTATGAAGAGCTTTCGAAAATTGGAAATCTATTTACCATCGCAGCTGCTTTTGGTAATGTACACGGCGTATATGCTCCGGGTAATGTTGAACTTAAACCAATCATTCTTAAAAATTCCCAAAATTATATCAAAGAACATTTCAAGACAGCTGCCGATCAACCGGTTAATTTCGTATTCCATGGCGGATCCGGATGTTCTCGTGAAGATATCCGTGAGGCAATTTCTTATGGTGCTATTAAAATGAACATCGATACCGATATGCAGTGGGCATTTTGGGAAGGAGTTAAAGGGTATTATGATAAAAAGAAGGATTATTTACAAGCGCAGCTTGGTAATCCGGAAGGTCCTGATAAGCCCAATAAAAGTGCCTACGACCCTCGTAAGTGGTTACGCGCCGGTGAAGAGAACTTTAAATTAAGACTAAAAGGTGCCTTCGAAGATTTGAATTGTATCGGTAGAAATGCCTAATGGATCTATGGCATTCTTGCTGTATACCCAAGACATCCATTTAGAGGGATGGTAAATGCCATCCCTTTATTATTTGCAGAGGATTGAGATTAAAGTTGATCTTCATGTCACTTCAACCTACTTTTGTGATCCTTGCAGTAAAGGCTTACCGAATTCCAAAAAATGAAATTAGATCAGCCATATAAAGTTTCAATATTGGCGCAAATGTGTGACGCTGAAGTCATCGGGGATGAAAACACCCTGATTACAGGTATAAATGAAATCCATAAAGTAGTCCGGGGTGATCTGATGTTTGTCGATCATCCAAAGTATTATGATAAAGCGCTACAATCCGATGCTACATCCATCTTAATCAATAAAAAAATGCCTGCTCCGGATGGTAAAGTACTACTGTTTCATGAGCGTCCATTCGATGCATATAATGCTCTGGCCTGGCATTTTAAGCCATTTATACATCTTACCGAACCGATCAGTTCTTTGGCCATCATAGATCCATCTGTAACCATAGAACCCGGGGTAATTATAGGACCGTATACCCGCATCGGTGCAGGTAGTTATATACAGGCTAATACTTATATAGGCTCTTTTTGCGAGATTGGAGAGAAAGTTATCATCCAGCCCGGATCCATCCTAGGCAGTGATGCATTTTATTTTAGTAAAAAGGATGGCAAGTATTTCCCCTGGAGATCGATCGGTCGCATTCTAATACAAGATGATGTCGAGATCGGAGCCGGATGCACGATCGTAAGGGGTGTGAGTGGTGATACGATCATTGGCCGGGGATCCAAACTCGATTGCCAGGTACACATAGGACATGGTTCGGTCATTGGTGAAAATTGTTTGATCGCTGCGTTAGTGGCTATAGCCGGCAAGGTGACCATCGGAAATGGAGTTACGATTTATGGTCAATGCGGTATTGCACAAAATGTACGGATAGGAGACCATGCTACATTGCTTGCCAAAACCGGGGTAGATAAAGATCTGCCAGGCGATACAGTTTATTGGGGCGTACCTGCATTACCTGCCAGGCAAACGATGAAACAGTTGGCAGTTCTCCGAATGATGACAGATGAACGAAGTAAAAAAGGTTGAAATCATAATGCCTATTATTTATTGGATTATCAATTTTCTGGCTGTTTCCGGATTCTTCAATGACGGAGAATATGAAATTGAAAAGGAAGAACATTCAGATTATTTCTATTATCAACGCGCTTTTCCTTTTGATACCATTCCGCAATCATTTTATCAAAAATCAATCCAGGAGGTAAAACTAATTTCTAAATCTGCCTCACGACATACTTTACAATCCTGGAGGTTTGCAGGGCCTAGCAACATAGGTGGAAGAGTCACAGATATCGAGGGAATGTCTTCCAACCCGAATGTATTCTACATAGGATCGGCATCCGGAGGTGTATTCAAGACTTCAGATCAGGGGAAAACCTGGTCGGCTATATTCGACCAGCAATCCAATCTGTCCATAGGAGATATGGCTATATTCCCAAACGACTCAAACTCATTATTAGTGGGCACCGGGGAAGCCAATGGCGGTGGAGGATCTGTGACATATGACGGAAATGGAATATTTCTGACCAATGATGGAGGTAAATCGTGGAAGCCGATGGGTTTAGAAAATAGTGGTAGCATCCCTAAAATCATTGTGCATCCCGGTAATCAAAATATAATTTATGTCGCTGCTATGGGACGATTGTTTTCTAAAAATAACCAACGGGGTATTTTTAAATCAATCGATGGAGGTAAAACATGGAACCAGTTATATTTTCACTCTGATTCTGTGGGCGTCATTGATATGGTGATGGATTTTCAACATCCGGATACTATCTATGCAGCTACCTGGCAAAGATCCAGAAAGCCTTCCGGTATTGATTACGGAGGGGCCGAATGCGGAATCATTCGGTCCAGGGATGGCGGTAAGTCATGGCATAAACTTACCAACGGATTGCCGAAAGGCAATGATCTAGGGCGGATTGGCTTGGCTTTGGCCCCTTCCGATACTAAAACGCTGTATGCTTTGTATGTTGATGCGACTGGTGATTATTTAGGGACCTTTCGCTCTACCAACAGTGGTGATACCTGGATTTCGAGAAACGGTCGGGTCAATTCTTCCACATTCGGATGGTGGTTTGGAAAAATATATGTCGATCCAAAAGATGCAAACATCGTTTACGGTTTAGGTTTTAATTTATCCAGATCGGTGGACGGTGGCAATCAATTCATTCCCATCACTGAAAATATAGGAGAAGATGTGCATGTGGACGACCATGCCTTGTACATCAATCCCAATAATCCGACCGATATTTGGTTGGGTAATGATGGGGGATTATATCATACCATGAACAGCGGAAACAATTGGACTTTCATTCCGGGTCTGCCAATAACTCAGTTTTATACTTGCCATATCGACAATAAAAATCCATCACGAATTTATGGTGGTACCCAGGACAATAGTCCTATGAGGGTATTAGATGATCTCAAGCCGGATCAGTGGCAAGTTATTTGGGGTGGTGATGGTTTTGTTACGTTGGTTGATCCGACGGACAATAGTTATATTTATACTGAGTCACAATATGGTGGTTTGGTGCGAAGCACGGATGGTGGTGCAAATTTTTATTATGCTACTCAGGGGATTAACCAGGATGATCGTCGCAATTGGAATATGCCTTTCGCATTGAATCCACGCAATCCCGTCATTCTATATCTTGGTACTGATAAAATATACAAGTCCGTAAATCGGGCTGAAACATGGGATCCCATCTCACTTTCGCTTACGGAGCAGACCCATATCAGGGCATATGGTACGATTACTACGATCTCGATATCCCCAATTGATCCAAATATAATTTATTGTGGAACAGATGTAGGCAATGTATGGCGTACGACAGACGGTGGAAAATTTTGGAATCAAATCGACCAGGATTTACCCGATCGATATATCACATCAATCACTGCCGACCCCATCAGCAAGGATAAAGTTTATTGCACGATATCGGGATTTAGGTTTAATGAACCAATGCCCCACGTCTATTTATCTTACAATAATGGATTTGGTTGGAAAGAGATTTCCGGTGGTTTGCCTTCAGTACCTGTGAATAAATTAATAGTAGATCCTACCACTTCGGGTCATCTTGTGATTGCAACCGACGCCGGAGTTTGGAGGACCCGGAATGAGGGATTGGAATGGGAGTTACTGGGCAAAGATTTGCCCAGTGTTGTGTGTACCGATTTAAGTTTTCATCCGGGTACCCGCAAACTGGCGGTTGCCACGTATGGTCGCGGGGTTTATACATATGATTTAGAATTGTCTGTTAAAACAAAAGACCAAATCCTTCATCCGATGGCTTTGACCGTCTTCCCGAATCCTGTACAAGATAAAATCAACCTGATGATCGAGGCTAATCAATCAAGCGACGATTCTTTTTTTGAGATCTACAATGAATCCGGTCAAAAACTATTTTCTCAAAAAGTAAAATTAACAGCAAACTTTAAAAATAACTTAGTACTAAATCCAGCCTTAGACCAGGGTGTTTACATTTTATCAGTGAGGATGAACGGCTCCACCATTGGGAGTAAAAAATTTATAAAATTATAATCCTTTCAGTTTATTTCCTTCCAGATTTTTAAATAGTTCATCGACCCGATACATTTCATCCAGGGTTTCATCGATAAAAAACTCAAAGACCGGCATGCGTCGCATTTGCTTTTTAATACGCTGATACATTCCCTGTGTCAATGCATGGGCATTGACTTTAATCAATTCAATGATTTCATTTTTATCTTCGACGTTGTAGACACTGAGGTACACGCGGGCGAGCATAAGATCCGAAGCCACTTTGACATGGGTCACGGTTACCAACGGTTTCTTTCCATAGATATACAAGCCCTGTTCCTGCAGTACATATGAAAAATTTCTTAATATGAGTTCTGCTACCTGAGATTGACGCTTCGTTTCCAAATAAATTAATATTTATAGTTTGACAAATTACAATTGGAAGGATTGCACGTTGGTTGCAATTTTTTCAAATACCCCAACACGGTCGACTTTCCACTTCAACATTTATAACAGCAAAAGTACTCGAAATTTATTTTTGCCTAGTTTTGTCATTCATGTCACAACCACTTGACATATTAGATACATCGATTGAATATATTAAAGGAATCGGACCCGGCAGAGCTGAATTACTAAAAACGGAGTTATCCATTTTTACTTTCAGGGATTTATTAATGACATTCCCTTTCCGGTATGAAGATCGGTCGATCGTGACAGCCATCCGAGATCTAAAGGATGATGGAGAATATGTGCAGGTTAGAGGGAAACTAGGTCCATTACAATTTACAGGGCCGAATTACCAAAAGAGAATCAATTCTACCCTGACGGATGATTCCGGTTGGATAAACCTCGTTTGGTTCCAGGGAGCCAGCTGGTTACAGAAATCATTGCAACCCGGATCAGAATATATTTTATATGGTAAGATTTCCCTCAATGGATTCCGGGCTACCATGGCACATCCGGAAATGGAATTAATTTCCATAGACAGCAAAGGGAAGAAAGGGTTTTATCCTGTTTACAATAGTTCGGAAAAGCTTGCCAGTAAAGGCATCGATTCTAAAGCAAGAAAAAAATACATTGAATCGTTATTCGAAAAAATATCATTCAATCACCTTCCTGAAAACTTACCGCTTTACTTAATCGATAAAATAAAACTATGCACCCGGTATGAATCGTTGAGATGGATTCATTTACCGGAGGACCGGTCCCAGATCGAGGCTGCCACGCGTAGACTTAAGTTTGAAGAATTATTCTTTTTACAGTTACGGTATCTTACTTCCAAATCTCACCAAAGGAAACATTCACACGGACCTGAATTCAAAACGGTGGGTGAAAAATTCAATACTTTCTTTCATCATCATTTAAAATTTCAATTGACCGAAGCACAGAAAAAAGTAATTAAAGAAATACGACAGGATACCGGTAGTGGAGCTCAAATGAATCGCTTGCTTCAAGGAGACGTAGGTGCCGGAAAAACCATCGTTGCCATTATGATCATGTTGCTTGCAATCGACAACGGTTATCAAGCTTGCATCATGGCTCCAACTGAAATACTCGCACAGCAACATTTTGCTTCTACCACCAATGCGTTGGCAGAAATGGGCATCCGGATCGGACTGCTTACGGGAAGTATCAAAGGAAAGAAGCGACAGGAGTTATTGAATCAATTAATACGGGGAGATATCGATATCCTGATTGGCACACATGCCTTACTTGAAGATCCGGTGCAATTTAAAAATTTGGGTATCGCTGTAATCGATGAGCAGCATCGGTTCGGTGTGGCGCAGCGTGCTAATCTTTGGCAAAAAAACCAAGCCGTAGTACCTCATATCCTGGTCATGACGGCAACACCGATCCCTCGCACTTTATACATGGTTTGCTATGGAGATCTTGATATCAGCATGATAGATCAATTGCCACCCGGAAGAAAGCCTATCAAAACCATGCATTTCTTTGAGCGCAGTCGTCCCCAACTGATCCAATTCATGAAAGATCAAATACAGCTTGGCAGACAGATTTATGTCGTGTATCCGCTGATCGAAGAATCCGAAAAACTGGACCTGCAAGATCTCAACAATGGATTTGAAATGTTGTTGCAGTTTTTTCCTCAACCTGAGTATCAAATGAGTGTTTTGCACGGCCGCATGAAATCAGATGTAAAAGAACAGGAGATGCAGCGGTTCATTGCGGGTAAAACCCAGATCCTGGTATCCACGACCGTAATAGAAGTCGGGGTTGATGTCCCCAATGCCAGCGTCATGATCATTGAAAATGCGGAGAGATTTGGATTATCCCAAATGCATCAACTAAGAGGGCGCGTCGGACGCGGAGTCGATCAATCGTATTGTATTCTGATGACAGGATTTAAACTCTCTAAAGACTCAAAGATCAGGATCAAAACCATGTGCGATACAACCGATGGATTTAAAATCGCCGAAGTGGACCTGGAATTGCGGGGCCCGGGTGATATCGATGGGACCCGTCAAAGTGGTGGCATCGATCTGCAAATGGTCAACCTGTCGACCGATACTCCGTTGATCGAATCCGTTAGGAAAATAGTAGAAAAAATTTTGGAACGGGATCCGCAACTCAAACATCCTGATAATAGATTGCTGTTGGATTATTTAAAAGAAGTGCATAAAAACGAAACCGGTTGGTCGATGATATCGTAACCGGGAAATCTAATTTTTTAATATGAGCCCGGAAAATATTTAGTTTAAGTCTTTAGGTCAGTCTGCCGTCGTTGAATTCCCTGCATTGATATATAAAATCTTGCTCTCCGCTATTCCTTTGTTATTTTTGAAGTAATAAATCAAATAATAATAAACAATGGCTACTCGACCATATAAAACCACCGGCTGTTTTAGATTCGTTTTCTTCATGATGATCTTAGCTCCACTTGCTTATATCGGAGCCTCTTATTACAATGGCCAGGATGGTTTGCAAAATATCAAAAACCTGTTTCATAAAGTTACAAGCGTGTTTGGTGGAAATAAATCTTCACAACCCTCATCGACCTCTGTCAAGACTGAAAACCCAAACCCTAATCAAAACAGCGATCATACCATACCCGTGAGCTCTGCTGCAACTGATGAATCAGAATGGCAATCAAAGCTTGCTACAAAAGACAAAGAAATCAATACCTTAATACAGGAAAATCTTGATTTGAAATCTAAATTGCTGGAATGCGAAAAAAGCAAGACCCCGGCGTCTCCTAAAAAAGATGTCAAATAGAATGGAATTGGCAGCGGTTTATAGATATAGACTCACACAACCTATCTATAAATAAAAAGTTCACTTGATAAAAAATGAAAGGGTTTTAATCCCTAATTCTTATTGCATTTTTCTAATAACCTGCCCATTTAATTCACCATTATACTTTCCATCTTCTATTTCCAGTTTTCCGTTGACCAATACATAGTTCATACCAATGGAATACTGATGAGGTTTTTCGAAAGTCGCTTTATCGTTGATAGTATTCGGATCAAAAATGACGATATCGGCTGCCATTCCTTCTTTGATCAAGCCTCTGTCTTTTAGTTGGAATTTTTGGGCTGCTAACGAAGTCATCCTCCGAATCGCATCTTCTATTCTGATCAATTTTAAATCCCGTACATACCTGCCCAGTACTCTTGCATTCGTGCCATATGCTCTCGGATGTGGCATGCTCTTGAAAGGGACCGGTACGCCGGCGTCTGCTCCGATCATATCATAGGGTACTTGTATAATTCTTTTGACATCCTCTTCGTCCATACCATGGTATACCATTTGAGCTCCACCGGATTTCATCAGATCCAGAATGGTCTCTGCCTCAAACTTTGCTTTGTGTTTTCTTTTCTTCAAAAGGTTGATTTCGGTGATGCTTTTACCATTGTAAGTGGTGTCTGCTGCATAGTTTGCAACGACCGCAAATGAAAAATCTTTATAATGGTATGATTTCATTTGATCGAGAATACCGTCAATTATTTTTTTATGCAATACAGGATCGTCGATCCTTCGGGCCAGCGAATCCTGCCCACCCGATAAGGCCCAATCCGGTAGCCTTACGCCCAGGTTCGTACTACTGGCAGTATAAGGATACTGATCGATCGTGATATCATATCCTTGCCGCCGGGCATTTTCGACAAGAGCAATGGTTTCTATGGACCGTCCCCAATTGGCTTTATGACTCACTTTAAAATGGGATATCTCTACAGGGATATTAGCAGACTTGCCGATATTGATTGCTTCATTTATTGCATCGATGACGTGATTTTCTTCATTGCGTATATGAGAAGCATATACACCGTTTTCTGTAGCAGCTGCGCGAGCGAGGCCTATGACTTCGTTGGTATTGCTGTACATGCCCGGTAAATAGATCAATCCGGTGGATAGACCTACAGCCCCTTTCTGCATTTGATCTTTCACCATTGCCTCCATTCTGGATTGTTCATCATCCGTAGCAAGGCGATCATCCAGGCCCATGACCAGTCTTCGTACAGTATTATGACCTACTAATGAAGCTACGTTGATTCCCGTATGCATTGAGTCTAATTGATGGAAGAAAACAGCTACATCGTCTGCACTGCTTCCACAGTTGCCCGTAATGACTGTGGTTACTCCATCGTATAAATAATTTTCAGCCGCGGGTCGATCGAATATGCCGCTTTCAATATGGGCATGTACATCGATGAATCCGGGTGATACGATCAGACCAGTTGCATCGAGAACTTTAGCTGCTTGTTCATTTAATTTGCCGATTGATTTGATCTTGCCGTCTTTGATGCCAATATCCTGATAATACCATGCATTACCTGTGCCATCGAGGATTTTACCATGGCGAATAATTAAATCAAATGATTGTCCAAAGCAAACGGAGGAAATAAAGATGCAGAATATGATTTTCATAAGACGAATGTAACGGGCAATCTTCATTAGGACTGAAGCGATCGGCAAATTTATTTGTGAAGTCCAGAATATAAATCCACGTACACAATCCATCAATGCGCATCCAACCAATTATTCCCTGTCCCCATCTCCACTACGATCGGCACCACCAGATCCGGTATAGCTACTTTCATCTCATGTTCTACGATAGGCTTTATTTTTTCCAATTCATTTTTTAGCACATCGAATACGAGCTCATCGTGTACCTGCAGGGTCATTACGGATTTAAACTTTTCTTTTTTGAATCGTTCATGAATGCGCACCATTGCAATTTTGATCATATCGGCTGCACTGCCTTGTATTGGTGAGTTAATGGCATTGCGCTCAGCCTGGCCTCGAACCACGAAATTTTTTTCATTGATTTCAGGAAGGTATCTTCTTCGGCCAAGTAAAGTCTGCACATAACCATTCTCTTTTGCAAATTTAATCGTGTCGGTCATATAATTTTTAATGCCCGGAAACTGGGTAAAATAATTGTCAATGATCTCTTTGGCTTCACCACGAGGGATGTTTAAGTTTTGACTCAGACCAAATGCCGACTGACCGTATGCCAAACCAAAATTGACCGCTTTGGCTTTGCGACGCATGTCTTTACTGACGTCAGCTAAGGGCACACCAAATACTTTAGATGCAGTAGCTGCATGTATGTCTTCACCTTTTGCGAATGCTTCCAACATATTGGCGTCTTTACTGATGGCCGCTATGATGCGTAATTCTATTTGAGAATAGTCGGCGGATAAGATGATATGATCATTATCACGAGGTATAAATGCCTTGCGGATTTCTTTGCCTCGATCTGTACGGATCGGTATGTTTTGCAGATTAGGACCTATGCTGCTTAGTCGACCTGTCGCCGCGATCGTTTGATTAAAGGTGGTATGCAGTCTTCCTGTTTTTTTACTAATGAGTTCGGGGATCGCATCTACATAGGTCGATTTAAGCTTTGCAAGTTCGCGGTAGTTGACAATATTATCGATGATAGGATGTGCATCGGCCAGTTTGGTCAACATATCCTCGTTTGTTTGATATTGGCCGGTTTTGGTTTTGGTTCCTGTATACGGAATTTTCATTCGGTCAAAGAGAATCTCTCCGAGCTGTTTGGGGCTATCCAGGTTAAATTCTGCACCTGCCAGTGAATAGATTTTGTCTTTTATTTCAGTCAGCTCTTTACCTAGTTGACCGGAATATTCTTTTAAAAAATCTCCATCCACCTGCACTCCCTGCCATTCCATTTCCTGCAGTGTTTCTACCAATGGCAGTTCAATCTCCTGATAAAGCTTGACCAATTCTTTTTGTGAAAGGAGAGGATCAAAGATTTGTTTAAATCGGTAGGTTACATCGGCATCTTCGGCAGCATATTCGGCAATTTCTTGGAGGGGTACATCGGACATAGTTTTTTGTTTCTTACCCGGCTTACCGATCAATTGTTCGATGGGAATGGGGGTGTATTGCAGATAAGTTTCAGCGAGATAATCCATTTTATGCCGTTGATTGGCATCTATCAGATAGTGTGCGACCATCGTATCATAAAATGGTTCCGAGATCCCGACTTCGTATTGCCGAATGACTTGCCAATCAAATTTAATATTATGACCGACCTTGGTTATCTTATCAGATTCAAGTATCGGTTTAAATTTTTGTACAAGGGCTTTTGCATTCTTCTGATCTTTCGGAACAGGCACATACCAGGCTGTATGCTCTTTGTAAGAAAATGACATACCGATGAGTTCGGTATCCATGGAATCCAATCCGGAAGTCTCCGTATCAAACGCTACAATGGATTGATTGGATAATTCTTTGATTAGTTCTGTGACCAGGTCCTCGTTGTCCGCGATCTTATATTCATGAGGGGTATTGGATATGGTAAAAGCAGCAGACATACCATCGTCCTGAGGATCCGATT
The DNA here is from genome assembly GCA_937867195.1 of uncultured Saprospiraceae bacterium. Classification (GTDB taxonomy): domain Bacteria; phylum Bacteroidota; class Bacteroidia; order Chitinophagales; family Saprospiraceae; genus JADJLQ01. The sequence goes on from CALMKY010000208.1 coordinate 16,881, forward strand.
CTTCGGTGATGTCTTCAAAAAGAGTAGGAGCTGATTTTGATTTAGAGGGTGCGGTCGATGAAGTGGTTACCGATTTATTGTTTACACTAAAATCGTCACCGAACAATCTCTTGCCTATGGTACGAAACTCTAATTCGGTAAGCAATGGCATTAAAATTTCTTTGTCTGGCTCATCACGTACCAATGCTATTTCATCGAAAGGTATGGGCACATCTGATATGACGGTAGCAAGCTTTTTGGAGAGGAAGGCTTTATCTTTACTTTCGATGAGTTTGTCTTTGATTTTTCCTTTTACCTGGTCTATGTTTTCATAAATATTTTCTATGGATCCAAACTCTTCAATCAGTTTTTGAGCCGTCTTTTCTCCTACACCGGCCACACCGGGTATATTGTCGACGGCATCTCCCATCAATCCAAGAAGGTCGATGACTTGCAATGGATTCTGGATGCCAAATTTTTCATTTACTTCTGCAATACCGAGTATTTCGGCTGGCGCACTTTGTTTTCCGGGCCTATATATTTTTACATTCTCATTTACACACTGTGCCAGGTCTTTATCTCCGGTCATAATGTAGACTTCGAAACCGCCTTCATCGGAAGCTTTCTTTGCAAGGGTAGCAATCACATCGTCGGCTTCATATCCTTCGTAGTCATAGAGCGGGATGCGCATTCCTTCCACGATTTTACGAATCCAGGGAAATGCTGATTTGATATCCTGAGGGGTCTCATCGCGATGTGCTTTGTAATCTCCGTATTCTTTTTCTCTTAATGTCTGGGAAGGATGATCGAAAACCACGGCGATATGAGTTGGCTTTTGCTTTTCCAATACCTCCATCAGGGTATTGACAAATCCAAAGATGGCGGATGTATTCTGACCTTTGGAAGAGATGATTGGGTTTCGGATAAATGCATAGTATGCTCTGAAAATTAAAGCATATGCATCCAGGAGAAATAGCTTTTTTGGCATGGGACAAAGAAAAGGAAAAATGAGGAAGTAAAAGCCTCATGTAAAAACATATTTTCCAAATAACATTTAAAACGGAAAATACAAAAGCTATTGAAATCCTTTGCAAAGGTTGTACATTAGCTAAGCCGGTTAATTTACCCAAATCTTGAATGTGAACTTGGTTTAGTATGAGTAATTGTAATAAGTATATCATCTTATTCTTGATAGTTTATAAGATGCCTTTATGGAGTCAATCCCCGGATATTGCTTCATTAATCCAATCAAAAAAATTTGATCCCGCTACATTGAGTTGGTATGATTCCCCTGCGAAAAAATGGCAGGATGCGTTACCGGTCGGGAATGGAAGGCTCGGTGCTATGGTGTATGGCAATCCTGGAGAAGAGATCATCCAATTAAATGAATCAACGTATTGGACCGGAGGACCCTATCATACGGTGGTCAAAGGTGGCTATAAGAAGTTACCAGAGATACAGAGTTTAGTATTCAAAGGTGAATATCTGAAAGCTCATAATTTATTTGGTCGTTATTTGATGGGATATCCTGTAGAACAGCAGAAGTATCAATGCCTGGGGAATATTCATTTATTTATGCCCGGGGAAGATTCGGTACTCGATTATAAACGATGGCTGGATTTAGAGACCGGAATTTCAGGTGTGCAATACACCGCTCATCAGATTGTGTATAAAAGAGAAGTATTTGTTTCTGCTCCTGATCAAATGATCGTCATACGGATTACTTCAGATAAGCCGAAGTCCGTATCATTAAAAGTTAATCTGCGCGGTACACGTAACCAGGATCATTCTAATTACGCCACTGATTATTTTAGAATGGACCCATATGGTCAAGATGGCTTGATCCTGACCGGAAAATCCGCAGATTATATGGGTATTACAGGTAAGATAAAATATGAAGGCAGATTGAAAGCTGTTGCAGATGGAGGGACCCTGAAAGTTGATGACGTAGATCTGATCATAGACCATGCGAATGCCGTTACACTTTTTTTTACTGCAGCTACTAATTTTGTGAATTATAAAAAAGTAGACGGTGATCCACATCTTAAGATCAATCAATATTTTAAGATCCTACAAGCAAAGTCATTCGATGAAATTTATAAAGACGCGATCAGCAATCACAGGAGATATTTTGATAGAGTAAAAATTAATTTGCCTGTTTTCACTCAATCGTATGTTGCCACGCCTGAAAGAATAAAAAAAATACTGGTGCATCCTGATCCGTCACTGACCGCACTGAGTTATAATTTCGGGAGATACCTGTTGATTGCTTCATCCAGGCCCGGTGGTCAACCTGCGAATCTGCAGGGTATTTGGAATAATAATATGGATCCACCCTGGGATTCAAAGTATACCACGAATATCAATACAGAAATGAATTATTGGCCTGCAGAATCGAGTAATCTTTCTGAATGTGCCCTTCCATTGTTTGATATGATTCAAGATCTTACCGAACAAGGCAGCCAAGTGGCAAAAGAACATTATGGAGCACGGGGCTGGGTCTTTCATCAAAATACTGATTTATGGTGTGTTGCAGCACCTATGGATGGACCTACCTGGGGTACATTTACAGTAGGTGGTGCCTGGCTGTGTACACACCTTTGGGAACATTATCAATACACGAGGGATATTCAGTTCCTGGCAAAAGTATTTCCTATCATCAAAGGTTCAGTACAATTTTTTCTTGATTTCCTTGTTCAACATCCAACTAAAAAATGGATGGTTACCAATCCTTCTACATCACCCGAAAATTTTCCTGATGGTGGGGGCAATAAGCCCTACTTTGATGAAGTGACTGCGGGGTATCGTCCCGGGACCACGATCTGTGCCGGATCTTCAATCGATATGCAGATACTCTATGACCTGTTTGGGTATTTCATTGAAGCTTCAGAATTATTAAAGAAAGATCAAAATTTTTTATCACAAGTAAAATCAGTGCGGGAGAAATTGGTTCCACCCCAGGTAGGAAGTGATGGTTCGTTACAGGAATGGGCAGAGGATTGGAAATCCCTGGAGAAAAATCATCGTCATTTTTCACATATGTATGGACTATATCCCGGAAAGGTCTTGAATGAAAAAAAGACCACTGAATTGATAGCTTCATATAAAAAAGTTTTGGAAGAAAGAGGAGATGCTTCCACAGGTTGGTCTCGCGCCTGGAAAATGGCCTTATGGGCCAGGTTGGGTGATGGGAACCGGGCTAATAAAATCTATAAAGGATATATCAATGAGCAAAGTTGTCTTTCCCTGTTTGCATTGTGTGGCAATGCTCTTCAAGTCGATGGATCCATGGGTGTGACGGCCGCAGTCACTGAAATGCTCATTCAATCACATGAAGGATATATTGAAATATTACCCGCCTTACCCGATGAATGGGATGAAGGCTCGTATTGCGGTGTCGTTACCAGAGGTGCCTTCGAACTGGATTTTAGCTGGAAGGACAAAAAAATTACTCAACTCAAAATTAAATCCAATGCAGGCTCTGTCTGTAGATTAAAAATGAACCTTCATAAAATCAGCATGGGTGACCAATTAATAAATTATAAAACCCTCCCCGGTGGCTTGATTGAGTTCAATACAATAAAAAAAGGTATATACAAGGTTGAATAATTTTACACCAAGTAATTTAATTTTAGTTATAACCTGATCTTATCCACACCCGTAAAAACATTCACCGGCACTGTATTGACTAAGTCTGCATATTTCTTCCATTCATCTGAGAAAAAAGATTTTACTTTCTCTTTTGCTTCATTTAGTTTGGCATCTACATTTTTAATAGCTGTCATTCCATTTATGTTTGGAGCGCCATCTGAACTGGTGATATAGGAAACGGTACGTTGTAATAATCCCGCCAGGCGATCAGACCTGTCAATGCCCTTGAAGTCCTGGGGAGTTAAATACAGATCAAGCAAAGACTGGATCTTTTTATCAAGATCTTTTCCGGTGCGGGTAATTTTATTTTTTGATGAATCTGTAACGTTGGTCATCGATTCATTGATTTTAGAGATTGTTTTTTGCGCTTCTCGAAGTTTATCGAAGACGGCTTTGGTATCTTTTTGTTTTGATAGAAATTCATCGAGCGCTTTTTGTTTTGCCATCAGATCCTTCATGGATACAGGTAATCGTGGATCTTGTTTTACTTCTACGTTGGATGAGTCTTTTACATTGCCGTATTGCACTACTATTTTATACGTACCCGGAAGGATGGGGATACCACCCGGTTCGCCCGGGCCCTGGTTGCGTCTGAATCCGCCGCCTCCTTCACCTCCTTCTTCATCACCTCCGTAGGATGGCGATCTTTCTCCGCGACGATCGAGGTTCCAAAATAATTTATTCAATCCTTTTTGCATCCCTTTCCGTGTAATCGTACGAATGTTTTTATTATTAGAGTCGTATACCTTGACGGTTAGATCGGAGGAAGTGGTATCCTTTATCCAGATATTCAGAAGTGCTCCATTTTGTTTATTGGTACCCGTGTAGATTGCGTCTGCCAGGAACCGTTCCCCATCGACGGACCGGGTTTGTATCTGGTATGCATCCGCCACCGGAAACAATCTGAAATTATCCAATACTTTGTTTTGACTGCTTGCAATTTCCCGCAGAGGAGTGATATCGTCCAGTATCCAAAATGCTCTTCCAAAAGTAGCTATTACTAAATCATGATCCCTTGGATGGATTTTCATATCCGCAACCGGTACGGAAGGAAATCCATTATTCCATTTCTGCCATTTAGCTCCCATGGTAGTGGAGAAATACAAACCTTCTTCTGTCCCAAGGAATAAAAGATTATCCACTTTCGTATCCTGGGTGACACACCAGACATGTCCCGTGATGGTTTGATCGGAGGCAAGATTTTTCCAGGTAGCACCCATATCATTGCTATAAAATAAATAGGGCTTCCAATCATTTTGACGATAGTTATTGACCACCACAAATACCTCATTTGCATTTTTTGAGGATGCCTCTATCTGTGGAATCCATGCATTAGCAGGCATACCCGTAATTTTTGGAGACATATTGGTCCATGTTTTACCCCCATCTTTGGTGAGTTGTACATTTCCATCATCGGTGCCTGCCCAAATTATATTTTTATCTTTTGGACTGGGAGCTAAGCAAAGGATAGTGCAATGGTTCTCTGCATTGGTAGCATCAATGGTCAAGCCGCCTGATTCATTTTGCTTTTGTTTGGCCGGATCATTGGTTGTAAGATCTCCGGATATCACTGACCAGGTTTGTCCACAATCATTACTATAATGTACAAATTGAGATCCAAAATAAATCCCACAATCATTGAATGGATCCTGCGCCATGGCCGCATTCCAATTATATCGCAAATCAATTCCACCCGGGTGGACAGGTTTGATATTTTGAGTTTTACCGGTTAATCGATCTACATATCCCACGTTTCCGCCTTGACTCATGGCATATAGATATCTTGGATTGTCTCTCCGGGGCATACAATCAAATCCATCACCAAAATAGACTTCCTGCCATTCAGCGCTGCGCAATCCACTCGTTTTCCATACACTGCTTGGACCTACCCAGGTGCCATTGTCCTGCAATCCACCATACAGATTGTACGGCATTTCATTGTCGACATTGACATGATAAAATTGACCCACCGGCACATTGGACATAAATTGGAATGATTGACCTGCATCATGAGAAAGAAAAGCGCCTCCATCGTTGCCCACCATTAAAAAATCTGTATTCTCAGGATTAATATAAAATGCATGATTATCAGGGTGAATACCCCCGAAATTTCCATTTCCACCAATTACGGTAAATGATTTGCCGCCGTCTTCTGATTTGCTTACGCTCGAGTACAGATTATAAATGCGATTTTCATTTTTAGGATCGACATATAATTCAGAATAATAAAAAGGACGATCCCCTATATTCTTATCCGATACAAGAGACCATTTCAGTCCACCATCCGTCGATTTATACAATCCATTTTTCTTTGCTTCTATGAGAGCATAGATGATATTGGGTTTGCTGGGTGCAATGGCCAATCCGATTCTCCCTAATTCGCCGGTCGGAATGCCGTCACTGACTTTTGTAAACGATTCACCTCCATCATACGATATATGCAGACCTGAGCCAATTCCGCCGGAATACATGGTCCATGGTTTGCGGTAATATTGCCATGTAGCTACCAATAATTTATCAGGATTGCCTGGGTCCATTACCATATCGGCGATACCGGTCGTATCATTGATAAATAATATTCTTCTCCAGGATTTACCGCCATCCATCGTTTTGTAGAGACCTCTTTCTGTTGTAGGTCCCCAGGGCGAACCCAATGCACCAACAAATACGATGTCCGGATTGTCAGGATGGGTGAGGATACGATGGATGGTACGCGTGCCTTCGAGTCCCATAGACTTCCATGTCTTACCTCCATCGAGGGATTTGAAAATGCCTCTACCGGTATTGAGTGAGTTACGAGGATTTCCTTCGCCGGTGCCGACCCATATTTGATCAGGGTTGCGTTGATTGATCGCTATGGCTCCGATGGACTGTGTTTTTTCATTATCAAAGATAGGCTCCCAGGTAGTACCGCCATTCGTGGATTTCCACACACCACCGGATGCTGCCCCGAGATAAAGAATGTTTGGGTTTGAGTTGACACCTGCTATTGCAGTAACTCTACCGCTCATTGCCGCAGGGCCAATGGATCTAGGTTTGTAATTTTTAAATAATGAAAAATCTAAATTTTGGGCAAAGGATGTAATGGATAATGTAAGGAATAGAAGGAACGTAAGTCTTTTCATTGGATAGAGAGAATTTGATTTTTGAATGTAAAATAGAAAGTAATAAACTGAAGACAAAATAAATTTGAAAATCTGAGGAATTGGGTCCAGACTTATCACGGCACCAATGGTTTTAGATGAATTGAAAAATCGTTAATTTATTACCTAATAATTTTTCGAATGGAAATACAAGTTAATTTACACTTTAGCCATTTTATAGATGACGAAATAAAAAGAAGTAATTACAATACTGCCGAAGATGTTGTTCAGGCCGGACTTGCGCTATTAGAAGAAAAAAAAAGCACATATGGCAGAACTAGAACAAGCCTTGCTTGATGGTGAAAAAAGCGGTTTAGGACCTCCTTTTGATATTGAAGAATTCAAAAAAAAATGATTAAAAAATATGTAAAGCGACAATGACAATTTAGATACACCCTACTTGCGGAGAAACATCAATGAAATTTGGGAGTACACCTTTTCCAGTTGGTCAATAAATAAACAATTCATTTGTAAGACAAGAGTTTATTATTTTGTCAAAATTCAACACCACTTTGTTTTTTATATAATTAAAAATGATGAGATTCTAGTTTATCGAATATTACATGAAAAGATGGATTTTACAAGGCATTTGTAAAATAATCATTTGCTGTTCGTAACTTTCCACTATGAAAAGAAAAACCTTCATTAAAGCTTCCGCGGCTCTTGCAACAGGCAGTATCATTATACCCAACATCATCAGTTGCAAATCAAATGCAAAACCTGCTGCGACAACGGAAGCAATTACAACACCAGTTGTCATTAGAAAAAATTGGGCTAAAAACTATCAATACAAAGCAAAGCAATTACTAAGCCCATCCTCTGTCGATGAATTAGTGACGATGGTAAAGAATAATAAAATTTCTAAAGCATTGGGATCTACACATTGTTTTAATGATATAGCCGATAGTCCCGAAGTTCAGATATCCACTGCCAATCTGAATAAAGTAATATCTATAGATGAAGCGAATAAAACATGTACGGTCGAATCGGGTGTGCGATATGGCCAGTTCGCTCCGGAATTGCAACAAAAAAATTTGGCTTTGCACAATCTCGCTTCTCTTCCTCATATATCAGTTGCGGGAGCATGTGCCACGGCTACTCATGGATCCGGTGTAGAAAATGGTAATCTGGCTACATCTGTCAGAGCTATCGAATTGGTTACCGCAAATGGCGAAGTAAAAGACTATTCCCGGGATAAAGATGGAGACCTGTTCAATGGAGTAGTGGTACATCTCGGAGCTATGGGTATCGTTACGAAAGTGACACTTGATCTGCAAAAGACATTTGATGTGAGACAGGATTTGTTTCAGGACTTGCCGTTGGAATCTCTTAAACATCATTTTGATGAAATCCATTATTTAGATATTGTGGACTGCAATGCCGGCGACCACGGACAAGCATTTGCCACCAATTTTAACCCTGAAATCAATATAAGAGAAATTACGCAAGACGGAAAATATTGGGAAAACGGAGCATGGAAAGTAATTCCGGCAATGTCTATTCATAAGCCTATCGAATATCCAAATATTGGCGCTAAAGAATCTTATTTATTGTATCATGAAGAATTAGAGTCTTTAGTGAAGAATTTCCCAACCATAAAACGTGCCCGTTTCTGGATGACGTTTGGAGCACAGTATTTAAAACACTTAGAAGTAATGCAAAATATCGGTATCACTTCCATCAAACCGATTATGTTTCAAGGTCGTGAAATTATTCCTATAGAATTTTTAAAAGCATTACTACCTGAGCCGGGCTCTTTAGGTGAAAATTATTCCGGCGAAACATCCATCGGTTGTCAAATAAAAGGTATTAAAGATGGAAAAGATAAAACCTATTTTATTTGGAATAATTGCAAACATCAGGATGCTTACAACGATGCAAAAGCACAAGGTGTAAGCTACACCACTGGCGTTCCTGCTATGTTGGGAGCAAAATTAATGCTAGAAGGTATTTGGATGAAACCGGGTGTTTATAATACAGAAGAAATGGATCCAGATCCATTTATGTCGCAAATTGGTGGATATGGTTTACCTTGGCATGAAGCCATCAATCCAGTATTACCACACGAATATTAGTCCAATACAATTACAATTTATTCTATAAAATAATGCTCCACTAAATTTTGGAGCATTATTTATTTTAACAAAACTTTCTAATGAGGATATGGTAAAATAAAACACCGGCTCAAGTACATAAATTTTATTTCCAAAATTAAATTTATCGTTTATGGATTGATAGTTAAAAATATATATGCTACCAAATTTACAATTAATACTACGCCATAAACAAAGTTACTTTTTCCTCCAATAAGAGAAAGCATTACCGTAAATATAGAAATCACTAATAAAATTATTGATAAAATATCAAGTCCTAAAACAAGCGGAAAGCCATAAAAATAGCTAGCAATGGACACCGCAGGTATGGATAATCCGATACTCGCTATGGCAGAACCTAGAGCCAAATTCAAACTTGTTTGTAGTTTGTTACTCCTGGCTGCACTAATTGCGGCAATTCCTTCTGGTAACAAAATAATGGCAGCTATTATAATTCCAACTAAACTCTGTGGTAAGCCTTGACTAACTAAAAAATGCTCAATAGGATAGGAAAGTGATTTTGCTAGTAAAACTACAATTGTCAAACTAATTAATAAAAACACCAAACTAATAATTAAAGAAGTATTAGAGATGGCTTGTTCACTGTCTTCTGTTTCATGTTTATTATTATTTTCAGTAATAATCAAATCAGGTCTCACTTTGTCAAGTCCATGTTCTTTTAAATAAATAATTGGTTCAACCCAGATTTTATAATTCTCAG
>CALMKY010000209.1 GCA_937867195.1 uncultured Saprospiraceae bacterium
AAGCCGCTTACGAAATACAGGCAGGTGATTTTGCTGCAGCGCTGGTAAAGGGTGAGGGCGGCTGGAAAAGCGGAAAGGTAAAGAGCAGCCAGTCTGTTCATATTACATATAACGGCCCGGCATTGGTTGCAGGGAAAAAATATTACTGGCGGGTAAGGGTGTGGGATAATAAAGGCCGGGTGTCAAAATGGAGTACACTGGCATCCTGGCAAATGGGTTTGTTACAACCGGCAGACTGGAAAGCAAAATGGATAGAAGCTGGTTTCGTTGAAGAAGCATCGCGACCCAGTCCGTATTTCCGAAAAACTTTTAAAACAGATAAAAAAATCGTATCCGCTACAGCATACATCACATCGCATGGTATGTATGAAGCGCAACTCAATGGTAAAAGAATTGGGGATGCGTATTTAACACCGGGATGGACAAGTTATAATAAACGCCTACAATACCAGGCGTATGATGTAACAGGTTTATTGCAACCGGGAATAAATGCAGTAGGTATAACCTTAGGAAGCGGATGGTATCGCAGCCACCTTGCGTGGAGTGATAATAAAGATATCTATGGGAAAAAGATAGGTTTATTATTTTCCAAGCCCGGTTTAATATTTAATCTAGGAGATCGGGTTAAAAATCAAAGTCAGGTTAGAAGTCTGTATAGCGAATTTTTGCAGATTGATCCTACACTTTCTCGCAAAGCATTTAAAAACCTGATCATGCCGGTAGAGCATCATCGATCTCATCTTGCATCCGCATTCTATCCATCTCCATATGATCAGGCGGCTGTAATGAGTATAGATGGCAGTGGCGATTTTACCACCACGATGGTTGGCATCGGGAATGGTTCAGAGATCAAAGTATTGGATAGCATTGATTTCCCTATTTCATGTGGTTTGTTCTATACGGCTTTTACTCAATATTTGGGTTTCCCGAATTATGGAGATGAATATAAAATTATGGGTTTGGGTCCGTATGGTGAGCCAAAATACGTAGATCAAATCAGGAAACTGATTCAATTCTTGCCAAATGGCTTATTTTCCTGGGACCAGTCTTATTTTGTACATCCTACCCAAGCAGGATTTCATTATGAAAATAATATACCCAATATAGGTAATCTGTATTCATTGAAGTTTATATCCGAATTTGGTCCAGCCAGAAAAAAGGATGAAGAACTCAGTCAATACCATAAAGATCTGGCTGCTTCTGTTCAACGGGTTACTGAAGAATTAATATTTCATATTGCTGCTCATTTAAGAAAAGCAACAAGTTTAGATTATTTATGTTTTGCAGGAGGAGTAGCGCAAAACTCGGTAGCCAATGGTAAGCTAGCGGACGCGACTGGATTTAAAGGTGTGTACATTCCATCTGCAGGTCACGATGCAGGTATCGCGATGGGTGCGGCACTCTATGGATATCATCATTTTTTAGCCGAGCCTAGAATAATAGATCCTGTTTATTCTGCCTATACTGGTGCAGCGTATTCCAATGAGGAGATTGAATCATTATTAAAATCGAAAGGTATAGATTACAAAAAATACGATGACGAAAGATTGTATGATATGGTTACCGATAAACTCATCGAACCCGGTGTAATTGGTTGGTTTAGCGGCCGGGCTGAATTTGGACCTCGTGCCTTAGGTGGACGATCTATTCTTGCCGACCCACGCAATCCCCATGCAAAAGAATTATTAAATAGGAAAATAAAAAGAAGAGAAAGCTTCAGGCCATTCGCACCTTCTATATTAAAGGAGTATACCGGAGAGTATTTTACGAAGGTGGATGATGTACCGTTTATGGAAAAAGTCTTCCCCATAAAAGAGGATAAGCGTGCTTCGATACCTGCTGTGACACACGTAGATGGTACCGGCAGATTACAAACTGTAGATAAAATGGTATCTCCAAGATATTATGCTTTAATTGACAAGTTTCGTCAAAAAACGGGTGTGCCGATTTTATTAAATACTTCTTTCAATGAAAACGAACCAATCGTAAATACTCCGGAAGAAGCCTTAAATTGTTATTTGAGAACCCAGATGGATATGTTGGTATTGGAGAACTGTGTGGTTTCACGATAGGTATTTCTCGCAGAGGACACGGAGGTCGCAGAGGATATTGTACGGCACCCAATACGAAAAATAAAGTAAATGAATAAACACTTACTTTCTGAAAACGAAATAGCGACTGAAGTTTTAGGTCTTTGTTTTAAAATTCATACTGGACTAGGTCCAGGATTACTTGAATCTGTATATGAAGAAGTATTATGTTATGAATTAAGGAAAGCAGGGTATAATTTCACAAGACAACAAGCCATTCCGGTCATCTATGAAGAGATAGAAATGGATATTGCTTTCAAGTCTGATGTAATAGTTGAAAATAAAGTTTTATTCGAGCTAAAATCTACACAAGAAGTCACCTTTGCTTTCAAAAAAATTACTCTCACTTATTTGAGATTAACAGAGATTAGATTAGGTTATTTAATTAATTTTAATGAAGCACGTTTAAAAGATGGAATAACGAGGATAGTCAATAATCTTCAAGAGTAATTTTATCATGAATGGTCAAAATTTGGGACGAGACTATTTATTACTATCCAAAGATCATTACGAGAAAAATTAAATTCACAGCGTCCTCGGCGACCTCAGCGAGAGAAAATACCTGCGAGAAAAATGAAAGTATCCCTCATCACTCCTACCTACAATAGCTCCAAGACCTTATTAAAAACCCTGGAGTCTGTAGCCAGGCAAACGTATAAAGATATTGAACACATCATTATAGACGGAAAATCATCAGATACTACAATAGACATTATTAAATCCTTTCCTCATATTCATAAATATATTTCGGAACCGGACAACGGTATGTATGATGCTATGAATAAAGGAATAAAATTATCATCCGGAGAAATTATTGGGATACTCAATTCCGATGATTATTATACCAATGATAAGGTAATTGAAAATATAGTAAAACAATTTGAACAAAGAAATATGGATGCACTCTATGCTGATATAAATTACATTGATGAAAAAGGAAAGATTATCAGAAAATGGAGATCAGGTGATTACGCAAAAATAAAATTCTTAGACGGCTGGATGCCTCCCCATCCCACTTTTTTCATTAAGAAGGTGTTTTATGAAAAGTACGGTCTGTATCAGACCTCTTTTGGGATTTCGGCGGATTATGAATTGATGTTGCGCATGTTGTTTAAGTATGATCTGGAAGCATTTTATTTTAATGAAGTCATCATACACATGCTGACCGGCGGGCAAAGCAACTCTTCACTTAAGAAAAGAATACAAGCCAATGTAGAAGATCGTAGAGCCTGGGAAATAAATAATCTTAATCCTCACTGGTATACATTATTGAAAAAGCCATTTAAAAAAGTGATACAGTATGTACAATAACATATTAAATTTTAAATTAATATATTTGCCTCATGTCTAAAATAGCCCTGATTACAGGTGTCACCGGCCAGGATGGAGCCTATCTTTCACATTTATTACTAAAAAAAGGTTACCTCGTACATGGTATAAAGCGTCGCGCATCCTTATTTAATACCGCTCGAATAGATGATATTTATCAGGATCCACATGTTGATAATAAACAATTTATATTGCATCACGGAGATTTGAGTGATAGTACCAATATTATTCGCATCATTCAGCAAGTACAGCCGGATGAAATTTACAATCTGGGAGCCATGTCACACGTACACGTTTCCTTTGAGGAACCCGAATACAGTGCAGATGTGGACGGTATTGGGACCTTGCGCATCCTGGAAGCAATTCGTATTCTTGGATTAGAAAAGAAGACAAAGGTGTATCAGGCTTCTACTTCGGAATTATACGGTAAAGTGCAGGACATACCTCAATCAGAAAAAACACCATTCTATCCACGGTCCCCATATGCTGTAGCAAAATTATATGCGTATTGGATTACAGTAAATTATCGAGAAGCCTATGGTATTTTTGCCAGCAATGGTATATTATTTAACCACGAAAGTCCGTTGCGGGGAGAGACATTTGTTACCCGTAAAATCACGCGCGCAGTGGCCAAGATTGCTTTGGGATTACAGGACACGCTGTATCTGGGCAACCTGAATGCAAAGCGTGACTGGGGACATGCAAAAGACTATGTAGAACTCATGTGGAAAAT
>CALMKY010000210.1 GCA_937867195.1 uncultured Saprospiraceae bacterium
CATCCTGGGCCGTATACGGTTTTGCAAGATCGAATATTTCGTGAAGGCTTTTTATAATGCCCGGAAATAATCCATTGAAGGTGGCATACATATCGTATTCTTTTCTGCATTGCAGATAGGGTGGGCTTGACAAAGGACAAAGTGCCAATGCACCGTGATAGGCATCGGGATAGTTTTCAATGGTTGCTATTGTGATACCACCACCCATCGAATGACCCACAATAAAAGTACTGTCCGGCTTTCCATATTTTTTATAAAATAATATACGCAATGCTTCGCTGTCATCTACACCCTGAGGCAATGCAAATCCCTGGTATTGATAATCGGATGCGGCCACAGCGAATCCGCGATCCAGGAATGGTTTCATTCGATTGATCCAATCCGGATTTTTACTTTGCCGAGGTTGGGCTCCCATGAATTCATACCCGTGGGCATAGAGGATCAGTTTCTTGGTCCAATTGGCAGGAAAGGCAATTTTATAGTCAGCACCATTTATTGATCCGGTATCGATTTTCGCCATGGTCTGCGCATGGCAAAAAATGATTAGAAAAAATAAAAAATAAAAAGTGAAATAAATTCTTTTCATATATAATGTATTTTAATCCCTTTATAAGATGATCTCTTTAAACTATTCATTCACTACGACTCGGACTCTATCTAGATTTTGAATGCGGGTAAATAAGGTTTTATCATCACCATGTCGCTGCGAAGCTATTCTCAAACTAGGAAAATAAACACCTGGTTTATGAAATGCATGAACGGTCCCGATACTAACTTTTGAAGCAATAGCGAATTTTGCTTTTTCAGGAAATATAGATGACTTCATAAAGTTAAAATCAGATATAGGTTTTATTGGAGTATCAATGCCTTCGAAATTCCAGGCTGCCGCCACCACTTTGCCTTGATTTTCAGGTACCTCTATGGTTGCGGTGAAATTTACTTTTTGTCCAACTTTTATATTAGCCACTTTACTGTTATTTGCTTTCAAGATAATAGTTGGTTGGATGCCTTTACGATGCGAAGCTTGCTCTGGTACAACTACTTGACCATCACGGATCGTATATTGAGTTGAAGAAGCTGGAGCAATACCTCTTTCTACCCAATCACTAAGATCCAATAATGCTTGTTGCAAAACTCCTAAATAAGAAATCGTCTGCGTTGGATCATCTTCAAGAGATACATCACCATGCAATGCCCGATCTGTATACCATACTCTAAAATGATCATTAAGTGAATCACCTAAATTTTGTTTCACTTTCGATCTATACCAATCTGCTTGCCATGCAAATGCTTCGCGATCCCAAAGAGATTCCAGCAAGATCATTTTTCCTTTAAATTTTCCCGTAGGCAATACTCCTGCAGCACCTCTTGTAAACAATGGACCTAACAGAAATGATCTTTGAGGATACCTGGGACTGCCATCTGGATTTCTAAATTGATCCCAAACGGAAAATTCTTTATCAGGTACCTGATGTCGATGGTAAGTTTGTACCGCCAGAAAATTAGAATTATCGACTTGCACCGTATCACCAGGTTTTACTAAAATCAATATGGCCGGATCCGTAGGTCCTAATAGTATTTGATCATTAACTACTTTCGTTATTTGTAATGTCTTTCCTTTAGCGTTTCCTGATAAAATATTTAAATCTCCACCTAAAAAATGTACATTCGGCAAGGTATTATTTAAATTAAATCCGATGGGTCGTTCATCTTGCATGCCTCCCAGGCTTTTCCAGGCTGCATCCGCAGTTCCTCTTTCTTGCGGGCTGATGGGATTGACCAGATTGGATTTCAATGCTTGATCTAGAGATAAGATTGATTTGATAGTTGTCATCTCCCGGATCCTTGATTTTAATAATGAGGTCGACGGATGGGCCCCGAGATAACCTTCTTTATTCCAAAAATCTTCTATGAAATAAGCATTGTCGATCATGACGATGCTTTGGTATAATACTAGGAAACCATGGATACCCATCGTTTTATATCCGTACCATGACTTGAGAGGAAAACCCATTCTAGTCACTTCCAGCAGAGCTTCTTTTTCTTCCTCATTGAGTCCGGAATAAGGATCACCGGAACCACCTGCATCCATAGCATCTATGATCTGAGGAAACTTATCTTGTAATACCCGCATCGCATGCATCCGCACTGTAAATACATTGGGTATCGCCATTGGAGATCCTAAAACATAAGGCACAGCTCCATCCCATACATCAGTGGTATTTTCGATTCCTCCGACAGTACGGTATGCACCACCACTGCCACCGAATAAGTATCCAAAAGGTCGCTTTTTATTGAATAATTTATTTGCAACCAATCTTGAAAATTGTGCTGAAGCAGCGTTTGCTCGATAAGCACCTATGGTGGGATCTTTAGCCAGTTGAGGCTTAGTAAAGTCCGTTTTGCCCCCTCCGTTGGTTTCTATAAAATAAGCTCCATGACTCAAAGCAAAACTGATTTTATCTTCTTCCCCTTTCCCTGCTTGTGAAAGAGTCTCCTCATCAGGAAATGGAGTGACATACTGAAAAAATCTATCTGTGTATTTTTCTTTAATAGGTAAATAAAATGAAAATCTTGTTTCGGTGTTATTAAATCCTCCATGAACATACCGATGTGGAATCGGTGAGTTTCTCCTTTCATCCTTGTCAATGAATGGGGAGGAAAATATAGTATCGTTGTAATTAAAATCCTTCGAATAGTCTGCTTTTACCAATTCTTGAGAAAAGGACTGTATGCCAGATACTGTTATGATAATTGAAATAATTAATAATCTTAAAAAATACATGATCGATTTTTTACGGTTAAATATGATATTCAATAACTTCTTTATTTAGAACAAGATCGTACAAACGATCCACGTAGTCTGATTTATTTTTAAGAATTGCCCGCTGATTAATCGAACCTTTATCAGTGAGTTCGCCCTGATCGATCGATAATTCAAAATCGGCAAGAATAGCTCGTTGTATCAATGTAGAGCTTCCCGTACTTTTTTTACCCAGCTCTTGAATTATGTTCTGAATCTTTTCTCTTATCAATGGATGCTCAACCAGTTCGTTTATCGAAGCATCGGTATGGCAGGTTAGTTTCCTCCCATACGTTATATCCAATAGTAAGATAGCTCCTATATATTCCCGATCCAGTCCGGTCATCACAGCATCCTGAATCAATCCATCGCCGGCCACGATGAGTTGTATTCTGAGTATCCCGACATTAACCCAGGTGCCAGATAATAATTTGAAATTTTCAGCAATGCGACCATCGAATAAAAGCCCTTTACCTGTATCGTTTTCGTCTATGATTTTGACTGCATCCCCCGTTTTATAAAAACCTTCATCATCAAAAGCATTGGCGGTAGCTTCGGCATTGCGCCAATATCCC
>CALMKY010000211.1 GCA_937867195.1 uncultured Saprospiraceae bacterium
AATGACGGCACTTTCCTATAGCAATGGCAAACTCAAAATTATTAACTCTGTCATGTGTTATCCCGATGGTTACTCGGGAGCTTTGGCGAGCGCCGATGTGCATGTCTCACCGGATGGTAAATATGTGTACGGATCCAATCGGATACAACATAATTCCATCGGCATCTTTAAAATAGATCCTGTTAATGGCAAAGTATCCAAAATCGCTAATCAAGATGCCAAAGGCGAAATACCCCGCAATTTTACTTTTGATCCGACCGGAAATTTACTATTGGTCGCCAATCAAAACTCGGGCGAAGTCGTCCTCTTTAAAGTGGATAAGTCCACCGGTTTGCTTACCGATACCGGCAACCGACTCAGTATCAATAAACCGGTATGTCTTAAATGGGTTAAAAAAGATTCGTAAATATCTATAGGATACTTTCAATCGTATCCACGTCTTTTACATAATCCAGATAAGTCGGAATGTTTTCATTTTCCCAAGCCCAATAGTAAAACAAAATATTACCCTGCTCATCCACATAGGACCCATCGTCCTGTAACCACACTTTGTTTTTATCGAGAAAAGAAAACTGATCTTTCCATCGATAAGGAATGATTAAAAAATCTACAGGTTGAATGATGGATTCGGCGTCTTTTAATTCAATACCGATTTGGGATCCCTCAATCCAGGATTTTATTTCAGCAGCATTATTTACTTCGGGTGACAAACAGATCAATGGAATATTAGCAGCGGCCAGCATGCGGGCAGATTGTAAATCAGGAACTGAAGTAACTAACTCAAGCATACAGTCAAAGATAGCTACACTTTTTCAGTAGGGATGGATTGCAGCACTACGATACCCGGTCTGAAGATGAAGGTGGATCCATATTCCATCAATTGTTTATTGTGTGCATGACTATTAGTTTATCCTCATTGAAAATTGAATTCAATCTATTCTTTTAATTTTGTGGCTATTTAAACAAATGATAAAAACATCTGTTATCTAAATCTTATCTCAGTTCCATGGCAGAAAAAAGAACCGATGTCAATACACTCGGAGAATTTGGACTCATTGATCACCTTACCCAACAAACGGTGTTGTATCAATCATCTACTGTTAAAGGAGTCGGCGACGATGCTGCAGTGATCAATCCTGGAGGAAAACAGATCGTTCTGAGCACCGATGCCTTGGTAGAAGGCATTCACTTTGACTTGGCATATGCTCCTTTGAAACATTTAGGATATAAATCGGTGGTGGTCAATCTTTCCGATATCTATGCAATGAATGCAATCCCCACCCACATCACGTATTCGATAGCGATCTCCAACCGGTTTTCTGTAGAAGCATTGGATGAATTGTATGCAGGAATTCATCTTGCCTGTAAACAGTATGGAGTGGATCTCGTAGGGGGCGATACGACCTCAAGTCCCAAAGGATTATTTATATCTGTCACTGCCATTGGCTCAGCCGATGCAAATCAAATAACTTATCGGTCCGGTGCCAAAAAGGGCGATATCATCGTAGTAACAGGAGACCTTGGATCGGCTTATCTTGGATTACAATTACTTGAGAGGGAGAAACAAATTTTTGAGACCACTCCTGGCATTCAACCCGAGATTGATCCAAAATACAGTGAACTGCTCGCCAAACAATTAAAACCTGAAGCACGCAAGGACGTCGTGGACACATTTCATCGCCTGGGTATAAAGCCCAATGCCATGATCGATATCAGCGATGGACTCAGCAGTGAAATCATGCATATCTGCAAACAATCGGGTTGCGGAGCTTTATTAGAGGAAAGATTGATACCCGTCTCACCCATCGCTGCTGAATTATCACTCGAATTTAATATCGGTCCGATGACCTGCGCTCTGAATGGAGGTGAAGATTATGAATTACTATTTACCATCAGTGAAAAAGATTTTGAAAAACTAAAATATCTTCCCGGTTTTTATTCCATTGGTGAAATAAGGCCTACGTCAGAGGGTATTATGCTTCAAACGACAGGAGGCAAATTTGTACCCCTCGAGGCCCAGGGCTGGAGGCATATGTAAGAGTAGATTTAATTTATTCGAGGACACACCTGCATCCCTTTTCTTCATTTCGTATAGAAGGATCATTATTCAATCTCCGTGAGATGCGTGTAATGGTCGGAGTCGTATCAAAAGCACCACCTCTTAATACTTTACGACGACCCTGCTCAGGACCATGCGGATGTAGGATCGGTGAATGACGATAATAATCTTCCTGGTACCAATCATTGCACCATTCCAGAATATTTCCTGCCATATCATATAAACCAAAGGAATTGGGAGCAAAGGCTCTGACAGGTGACGCAGTTACAAAGCCGTCATTATAATTTTTAAAAATATGAAATTGAGGATTCTGATAATATCCTGATGTTAAAAACAATTCATCCGCGAGATTTGCTACAGGTGTAGGAGGCAATGAATCACCCCATGCAAATACATTCCTGTTCTTATTAATCCCATTGAAGAGTCCCCGGGCGGCATATTCCCATTCTGCCTCGTAAGGCAATCTGCCTCCGGCCCATTTACAATAAGCCTGGGCTTCATACCAGTTTATATTGACGACAGGATTCTCATCTTTCCATCCATAGGAAGGCATGGAAGGCATCTTTTGATTGGTTTTCTTACAATAATTCCGATATTGTTTTACACTGATCAATGTAGAGTACATTTTAAACGCATTCATTTTTACCCGGTGCGCAGGCTGCTCACTTTTTGTGAATTTTAGTTCTTCTTTATCCCAATTATATTTTTCCCATATTGAAGTTAACTCCATGGAATCACTGCCCAGGATGCATTCTCCGGCCGATACCAAGATCAATTCGGCCCCATCCATTTTATTATGCAATACTTCAAGGTGGGCAGAATTTGGTTGAGCAGATGATTTTACATCTCCAAGTATGAAAAAAGACAGGACGATTAAAGAATTACGATTATACATTTTGGGTATAAATCGAAATCACTTTAGATAAGTACTCACTAATAATTCTCTAATCGATTTTTGTATTTCATGCACCCGGTCGCTGGCATTATTATTGAGTATAATGATGGTTAATTCTTTTTCTGTGAATCTTTTAATCAGGGTATGATAACCCGGATTATCTCCGGTATGTTGTACGACCTTGCCGAGTTTGACATCCTGCTGCAATTCCCAACCAAATCCATAATTACTTTTGGTCCCATCCAGCAACGAATAGGGAGTAAATGCTTCTTCCATGGTAGCATCGGAAATGAGTAAAGGAGTGTACAAAGCTTTATCCCATTTAAATAAATCACTTGCGTTCATACTGATGCGGCCAGGGCCCTTGCGATGACCAAGCCAGATGGTATAATTCGATTCGGGATACAATTCAGCATTTTGATAGGAATTTTTTGTAGAATCGAAAATATATCCCATGGCAAAATTGGAAACTTTTCTTCTTGTAGCGGGTGTACGCAATGCAGCTGTTTTCATTTTAAGTGGTTTAAAAATTCTTTCATTCAGTACATCCGGAAAAAATTTGCCGGTCGCTTTTTCAGCAATCGAGGCCAACAGTAAATAGCCTGTATTGCTGTACTCATATTTTTGACCGGGTCTGAAATGAAGTGGCTCCGGATATTTTTTAAGATATTCAATGCAATCGATATTATCAGCGACTTTCGATTTATCCCAATGTTTATCCATGATCGATTGGTAGTCCGGAAGTCCGCTGGTATGAGTAAGCAAATGACGGATCGTAATTCCGGACCAGGGTAGATCCGGTATATAGCGGGCGATGTCGTCATCGATACCCAATGGGCCTTTTTCTTTCAGCATCAGGATGATCATGGCAGTAAATTGCTTCGATACGGATGCCAGCTCAAATAAATCGTTTTTGCCTAAGACTGTCTTTGTATCAAAATTGCGATAGCCTCTGCTTTCAAAAAAAACAGGTTTGCCATGATTGGCAACCAGGACCACCCCGGAAAATGAATGGTCTTTCCATTCTTGATCCATCAACAAATTGAGCGATTGTTTTAACTTGGGCACCGAAAGTTGACATCGTCCGTTATAAGAAATAAAAAGATAAATCAGAAATAATGCAATTCTCATCATACATAAGATTAAAATAAAAACTTAAATGCAATCCATTGCGCTATAAGACCAATACCATACCCGATATAAACTTCTTTTAGCGAATGAGCTTTCAAATATACTCGGCAAGTTCCAACCAGGCCAGCCACAAATAACACCAACATCAATACTTCTCTCCATGAGAGCAGATCTGCCTCATTTTTCCAGGGCCAGGTAATCGAAAAATGATCGTGACTAAATATATTAAATGTAACCCAGGTCATCGCGATCAGACCTCCCATGACTGCGGCATGAGCACTGACTTTTATAAACATATTCATGATAAAGACCAGGATCAATGTAATCAATGCGCCAAACACAAAAATGGTGTACACCAGGGGCACTTGCGGATCACGACGGATATTGACGTACAACCATAAATAAAATATCATCGTAATGATGTATGGACCTATGCGATCCAATCTGTTTTTGAGATCCATGGACTTGATCATATCCAGCTTTCTCATTAAAAATATGCTCAGGAGGGGCAAAACCCAGGTAAGCATAAAAACCTGTAAGATCAATGTGCTTTTACCAGCTGTGGTATTTGTACCAAATAAATAAGGATTGAGTGCCAATAATATATACAACCCAAAGGTAGGCCACCACAACGGATGAACCAATACAGAAACCAATTTTGCAAAAATTGCAAGTAGCCTGGACAAAATGGATTGTTTGTCTGCTTCCATGTTTAACGGTTCTGCCATTCAACAAATCTTTATCGCTAAATTAAACTGCAATTTACTTTCTTATTTCAAACACCACTCTCCGATTTTTTCGCCTGCCTTCTTCATCGTCGTTAGAAGCTATAGGCTGATCATAACCCAGGCCCTTCACTTTGAGCCTGATGGGGTCGATGTAATGACGAATTAAAAAAGTTGCGACTGCATTCGCTCTTCGTAAGGATAATGTCTTATTGTAGAGGGCATTGCCGATACGATCAGTATGCCCCGTAATATTGATTTTCATTGCCGGATGATCCACCAGGAGTTTTAATAATTTATTCAATTCGAGATAGGAAGCCGGCAATAGTTGTATTTCGTCAAAATCAAAATAGATGTTTTTGAGTTCGATTTCATTATGGATCATTTCGGTCGTATCGTAAGATCCAATGATTTCACGAGGTAATACAGGCGGGATTTTATACAGGTTGATTTCATCGATATAATAATAACCATAGGGTTGGGAATTAGGAATATTGATCTTGACCACTTTCGTGGCTTCATCATTTCTAAAATTACCAATTGTAATGTGATCTGCTTCCGTTTCTGCATAAAATCTTAGCTCTATTTTTTGCCAGTCGGATTGAAACTTAACGGGAAGATCATAAAAAGGTTTTAATTCCAATAAGCGATCATCAATCGCTGATACAGGTTTTTTATCGAATGCAATCTGAATTTTATCCATCTGCAATCCAATATTCATAGGCGCCACCCACATGGATAGATAATACTGCTGACCGATCACGAGCGAATCAAGCAAAGGTGCTGTGATGTATTCCCTGCAATGCAATTTACCCTGATTGCATCCATACAGGGTAATGCCGACCATCGTCTTTCCCTGATGTGGTTTGATACGGTAAAAACCTTTCTCAACCCAATGATTCGGAACATGGTAATCCGAACTATATACATCCGGGGACGCTTGGGTAGGGCTTTTCCAATCTTCAAATACAAGATTAAAATCATTCCCTGTATAAAACCATTGCTCCGGATAACCAATGATTTTTTCAAATCCACTGTTGGGAATAAAATTTTGCTGACTATAACATGCAGTTGTGAAAAGAATAAAAACATAGGATAAGAAATATTTCATTCGGGGACACGAGTAGTCTATGCAAGATAGGGGATTTTCAATTTTGGAATTTCGATTTCGGATTTCGTAATCACTGAATATGCCAATAGACCATAAATCGCAAACCTGAAATCCGAAATGCTAACTATCTTTACCGCACAATCCTCACGATCTAATGGCATTAAAATACAAACGCGTGCTGCTCAAATTGAGTGGCGAGGCTTTGATGGGTGATCAAAACTTTGGTATTCAGGAAACGCATCTCAAACACTACTCTAACGAAATCAAATCTGCAGTCCAGGCTGGCGTCGAAGTAGCCGTTGTCATCGGCGGAGGAAATATCTACCGGGGCCTGAGTGCTGAAAAATCAGGTGTCGAGCGGGTGCAAGGTGATTATATGGGTATGTTGGCAACGGTCATCAACGGTATGGCTTTGCAATCCACTATGGAGACCATCGGATTATATACGAGGCTGGTCTCAGCAATAAAAATGGAGCAAATAGCCGAACCTTATATTCGTCGAAGGGCTATCCGGCATTTAGAAAAAGGCCGTGTGGTGATTTTTTCAGGAGGTACCGGTAATCCATATTTTACGACCGATAGTGCTGCTGCTTTGCGTGGGAATGAAATCAGTGCAGATATTTTACTCAAAGGCACTAAAGTAGATGGTATCTATACGTCAGATCCTAAAAAAGATCCCACTGCTACTAAATATCAGGAAATCAGTTTTCGGGAGGCTATTGATAAATCTCTTGGTGTGATGGATATGACAGCATTCACGATTTGTCAGGAAAACAATTTGCCGATCATCGTCTTTGATGTGACGACTCCGGGTAATTTACTGAAAATATTAAATGGCGAAACTGAGCTGGGGACTTTAGTAAAATAAATTCAACAATCCAGTTTATAGTTTGCTGCGAAGACCAATCTCAACAGATAACATCCTGAATTGGTCAATATTTGGTCCATATTTTTCAAGAAACATTCTTTGCAGATAAGAGATTTGAGAATACAAGTCGACTGTTTGCGTTGCTTTCCATTCCAAGCCAACGGAACCCTGGGCATAAATAAGTGCCCTTCTGCGATCATATCTGGCAAACTCTTCTTCATAATTTTTCTGTACTTCGGTGATCGACCTGGTGTTAATGGATGAAGAAAATGAAGAAGATTTGACTGGTGGCAAGATGACATCATAGGATGCCTTCGTGATAATATTGCCGTTCATACCCAATTGGGCATATGGTCTCAACCGGTTCAAACTTTTGGAATTAAATCGAATCGAAACCGGTATTTCCAGGATATCATAATTGACATTCTTAAAATAGACTACTCCATACTGAAGGCTATTGGAATATCGTTCAGGAGAATAACTTCGGCTTGCATAACCTGCACCAAATTCAATACCAAATCTGTTTTTGGAAAATAAAGCTTTGAATCCGACACCATATCCCTGAGAATAAACCTTTTTTTGTTCTAAATAGGTGAATTCACCGTAAAGATTGATTTTTTGTTCTGGCAATGAAACTTTAATGCCATCAAAATGTGAGTATCCGCTTACCCTCCAGGTGCCAATATTGAAATTTTTCTTTGCTTTCAGGGTATTTTTATAATAGCTCTCGTCGATGGCTCTGATCATCTCCTCATTTGAATAGGCGGGATGGTTGAATCGCGGATCGGTGGTGAATTTTTGACGATCCAATAAACGATCCAAAGATTGTACTCGATCTATTGGATGCGTAGATGAGAGGTCTCCTTCGGGATTGATTTTATCGGATGAAAGTGTTGCTAATGTCATATGAGCTAAATCCGAAGTATGACTATCTTCAATCACTTTATCAATGACCGGAGTTGTCAATGCAATACCTGCCTCATTCCGCATTGATGGGTCGTCATGCAATACAGGCTTTTGCATATACAAGGCAGCGCGATTCCGGATCCTGGAAAGCAACTGAGCATTGGACTGAATAATATGATTCAAAGCATTCTTTGAAGACTCCATAGCGGGGCCGGATGCATAGCCTGAAGCCAAATCCGTATTTTGTGTACTGTTTCTGATTTCCTGGGCTACTTCGACTTTGCTTGCATCTCTTGATTCGTGATGAATGCCGGATGTCCTCCATTCATTCCACTGAAATAAAGTAATGATCAGGAATAAAAATACAATGGCCTCAACAAATTTTGCGCGATAATAATGACTTAAATATTTTTCTTCGGCTTCGATGCGGGCAGCTAATTTAGGCCAGGTCGTGGCATCGTATTTTCGGGTAACTCCTTTCAAAGACCTGGAAATCGATTGGTCAAATCTATTGACTAAAGCAGGGTCTTCTTCTTTTTGTTCGGCATCCAATTGAGAAGAAATAGCCTCCCAGTTTTTTTCATTGTATTCTACCTTTATATTATTGAGAGCATTTTTTATATATTCATCTGATGCGAGATGATCTATTTCAGCAGATGGGTCTTCAAATAAATCGCCAGCACCTTTTTCAATTGCAGAAAGCATAAAAAGATCCCATGCCCTTTGATCAGGAGCAGGAGAAGCTGCATGTTGCAACTTGGCTTTAATTATTTCATCAAAGGAACTATTCTCCATGTATTTTATTCTTATTGAGAATTATTTCTTTTAGTTTGATTCGGGCTTTGACCAAATTGGATCTGGAGGTACTCTCCGTGATACCCAGTTGATCAGCTATTTCCTTGTGAGAGAAACCTTCCAGTACATACAGATTAAACACGCTGCGATAAGCAAACGTGAGCGTCTGAATGGCTTTCAGAATTTCCACCTCACCGCATTGACTTACAGCATCCACTTCATCCGTACTCACAGAAAATGCTTTATCAATCTGTTCTGTGCGACGGCGATTTTCCCTGCGATAGTAATCGATCGAAGTATTCACCATGATCCTGCGGATCCAGGCAGTTAGGGATGTACCAGGTTGATATTTGGTAATATGCCTGAAAACTTTGATGAATCCTTCATGTAAAATATCCAGAGCATCTTCTTCAGTATTGGCATATCGAAGACAGAGACCCATCATCGGACTATAGTGATCTTCATATAATTTTTTTTGCGCCCATCTTTCATTTCGGGCACAAGCCGCGATAAAATCGTCTTCAGATTGTAAAGGAATGATGATATCCATGACCCTTGGATTTTTTGATGATCCAAGTTATGATAAAACGGCGAATGACAAGGCTTTGCTGCTAGAATTATTTCAATTTTAACAGAAGGTGAGTAGTAGAAAGGTGATATTTTTAAATAAATTCAATATTCAATTTTTCTGATGAGATCTGTTGAATTTCGAGGTGTTCTTATTGGTTTACTTATAAAATTGAATTCAATATCAACACCATGATAAATCCCATTACACCGATAATGGCACTCCCCAAAGTAAGCATTCTCAGATTTTGAGGAACGGTCAATCCGGAATATCTCGATATTACCCAAAAACCAGAATCATTAGGCATTGAAAGGCAGATACTCCCACAACAAATCGCCAATCCGATCATAACCGGATTTTCTGTCGGAGCCGAAACCAGCATTGGAGCCATCAGGGATGAAACGGTTACACAAGCTACCGTAGATGATCCCTGGGCAGCCCTTAAGATAGCCGTGAGTAAAAAACCGGTCCAAACTAAAGACAGATGCCATGCAGATAGTAACTTGACGATTTGGTCTGCAATACCCGATCCATTGATAATAGCTCCAAAAGCCCCCCCTGCACCAACAATCAATATCAATAATCCTGCATCGGCTCCTCCCGATGAAATCAATGATTCAAACGAAGATGAAAAATATTTTCTCAAGACCAATGCTGCAACCCCCAATCCAACCAACATCGCTATGTTCTTATCCCCGATAAAACTAAAGATACTATTCATCGGATGATCTTTGGGCAAGAACTCAGCCATCAAACTACCTATCAAAATCAATACAATGGGTAGCAACAATACGAATAAGGATAATCCACCCGATGGCATGGGTTTACTTTCATCGATTACTTCATCATTAAATTTAGAAGCATCGATGGTCATGAAAGATTGCTTTGCGAATACTTTTGCTAATAGAAATCCCACCATGGAAGGTGGAATTGCCACGATCAATCCCCAGAATAAAAACCGGCTCACATCGAGATGCAGGTTACCCATGACAGCAATCGGAGCGGGTGTGGGGATCACTATACAATGGGTTGCCGATCCCGCTAAAGTCAATGAAGTCGTCAATGCTACTAATGATATATTCCCTTTACGGGCTAGATCTCTCACCAAGGGCATGAAAACGATAAATGCAGCTGTAAGAAATACCGGAATACAAACTACATATCCCGTAATCGCAAGTGCCATAACCATATTTCCGGAACCCACCTTACGAATAAATAGTCGGGCGATCTGTTCTGTAGCTCCTGCATGGGCAAGTATCTTTCCCAACATGATCCCGAGCGCAACCATAATACCAATACTGCCTAAAGTCGATCCGAATCCATCCGATAATAATTTAGTCACCTTCGCTATCGGCAATCCCGCAGCCAGTCCGGTCAAAATACCAACCGTAGGCAAGACAATAAACGGATTGATCTTCCATTTGATGATAGCCAAAAGGATGACTCCGATCGAAAGGACAAATATTATCAATAGCGCAGGGCCTTGCATGACAGTAAAGGTTTTTTATTTGAAGAATGAAAGTAATGAATTAAACTTCTTACGATACTGAATTGGAATAAATATTTTTAACGTTCAACCTTCCATGAACTTATTTTATCCGATCATGATCTAAAAACCTTTTGCACTTCAATCAAATCCATTTTATGAGCATCCACGACGTTCATGGTATTGGGACTCTGATTTTCTATGCATTGCTCGATGACCAATTGTGGTTTTCTATTAACAGCTCTCAGCATAGATGCGACCCGGATATAATCAATATCGCCTATCGCAGTGAACACTTCATTCCAGATACCATGGGTAGATTGCCGGATGTGCAATTCGATGATGCGATGACCGTACATTTTGATAATATCATATACTGCCACCGCTGAGTTTTGTGATCCTCTAAAAATCCAGTGTACATCCATACAATACGAAATATTTAATGGAGAGGTGTTTTGCATCATATGATGAAACTCTCTGGCTCCGGCCATCATTTCCATGTCGTGGGTATGATAGGCAAGCCGGAGTCCCATGGTCCTGAGTTTAGATCCTAGCAGATCGAGCGATCGGGCCTGAAGTATTAGTTGATCATCGGTTTTATTTTGCTTATTAGTCCATGAGATAGGGCTTGGATTGGTTACAATGATCCGGGTGCCGTATTCCTTAACGACTTTGGCTATTTCTAAAACGGTATCGATTGATTTATTTACCTCCGTTGATTCATGCAAGAGGGTGCTTACATAGATGGACGGTAATGAAATTTTATTTTCTTTGAGTACAGCAATCCATTCTTTAGCCATGGAAGCGGTATTGAATGCCGGCTCAATAGCTGTAAGGCCAGATTTGGCATATGTGGCTATATCTTCGTGCAGATGTTCACCCCAGGATTTACCCTCTCTGTTATAAAAGGTAAGCCAATTATAGGTATTGCATGAAATGTTGCTGGGTGGGGCAGATGGCATTGTCGCCATTGCTGAGACGGAAGGTATTGTGAGCAGGAAATTTCTTCTTTTCATTTATGGAAAATAATAAAGTTTATCGGATCTATTGTCTGGTTTACTCTAACACTTTCTCCAGATTAATAAATAATAATTTAATTCTTGCAATAACCTGCTTTTTATTACATTCATTTTAAATATTGAAGATTATGAATAGAAGGACTTTTATCGATCAAACCTCAAAGCTTGCCTTAGCCTCTACGCTTCCGATTTCCAATCCCATTCAGGAAATCAATCGATACAAATCAGCCAATGAAAAAATAGTACTCGGCATCATTGGATGCAATGGTATGGGAGCCGGTGACATGAACAATGCCCTGAAGATTCCCAACGTAGAATGCGCCATGGTTTGCGATATCGATACTGCTGTTCGCAACCGGTACGGTGACTCCGTGACTAAAAAGCAAGGAAAAGCACCCCAATTAGTCAATGATTTCAGAAAATTACTCGAAAATAAAGATATCGATGCAGTGGTGATCGGAACGCCGGATCACTGGCATTGTCTTACGATGATGTATGCATGCCAGGCGGGCAAAGATGTCTATGTCGAAAAACCGATGGCTAATTCCATTGGAGAATGCACTGCCATGGTCAAAGCTGCCCGAAAATACAATCGCGTCGTACAGGTGGGTCAACAACAAAGGAGTGGTACCCATTTCCATTCGGCAATGGATTTAATAAAATCAGGTGGCATAGGCCAATTAAGAAAAGTAAATATCTGGGGCTTTTTTCCATATGGTCTTGGACAAAAGAATGAACCGGATAGTCCGGCACCGGAAGGAATAGACTTTGATATGTGGCTTGGTCCTGCTCCGTTAAGAAGTTTTAATAAAACCCGGTTTCATGGATCGTGGAGGATGTTTTGGGATTATGGAGGAGGGTTGCTGACCGATTGGGGTGTTCACTTATTGGATATGGCTTTATGGGCTAAAGATATCAAGACTCCTCCGAGAGCCGTTGTCAGCACAGGTGGAAATTTTTTCAAAGGAGATTATAATCATGAGACGTTCGATACAATGAATGTATCATACCAGTTTGATGATTATACTGTTCAATGGGATCATGTGGCCGGACCCGTCAATGGGCCTTATGGTCGTCGGTATGGACTGGCTTATGTAGGGAATGATGCTAGTTTGGTGATCGATCGGGATAGTTGGGAAATATTTCCGGAAGTAGAGAAAGGTTCGTATAAAGTAACTGCATTGCCAAAACGATTTGAAACGCAGGTACCACATGAATTGCATATGCAAAATTTTATAGAATGCATTAAAACAAGAAAAGATCCTGATTGCACGGTAGAAAACGGGAGATTGGTAGCTATGTCAGCTCATATGGGTAATATTGCTCTGCGAACCAATACCCGGGTGGAATGGTCTGAAACAAGCCAATCCTTCGGAGATAATAAAGCTGCCGATGCCTTGATTACACCGGATTACCGAAAACCCTGGACTCTGAATATTTAACGGTTATCCGGTTTATATTTTCAAATACGAATTGCCGTAAAGGATCGATTATAAA
>CALMKY010000212.1 GCA_937867195.1 uncultured Saprospiraceae bacterium
GCTTGCAATATGAATTATTTTAGATCCAGGTGCATTTTGATAAAAAGTATGAGCTGTGGCGTTGGTCCCGGTAACTACGTGTGAAGGGTAAAATAGATCTGACAATTCGTTGGTTTCTGATATATTGTATTTTAAATTGGAAAAGTAAGGTGCGTATCCTGTAAATAATTGTGCATACGGAATCACTGAATCAATTTTTATATTTGAATACAGATTTAAAGATTGCTGTGTATTGACCGAATGATCTTTAATTAAATAGGACCAGGATATTGGATAGTCCTTCAGCTTGATTTCAGTAATTAATGCATTCCAGGGGATCGTGTTCAGGATTCCATCAGGAATAATCGTCAATCTTGTTTTTAGATGTTCTTTTAAAGGCAATAAAAGAGTATTGTATAATGCATTGGATGCAATCTGATATTCTTCTAAGGAATGTTGATTAAATTCATAGGGGATGATTTCATTTAAGGTCTGAAGCCGGAAGATGTTTTTAGCAAACGAAGAATCTATTTGAGTTTTAAATAAATAAGTGCTCGATTTATCCATCAATAAGGTGAAGATGGCTTTCGGTCCAAGGAAATATTCAATGATTGTCTGATCCTCTGTTAATTTCTGTTGTACTGAACTAAAGGATACAGTCGAAAGGGACAATGACTTCGGTATCAATTTTGAATACTCAGCCGAAACATGTTCATTGCTGACTCTATTACTATTGCGACTGCTTTCGATGAGATGGTCATTGCTGGTGATCATGGAAATGTGTTTGATCAGTTCAATTTTTTTCTTAACATCATCCGCTGAGGCTTTTCCATTTAAAATCCGGTTAACATAAAGATTCAACGATTTATTGGTTTCGAAATAATTAAGCAGGGTATTGGCCAGTTGTTGATTTTCTATTTTATTTTGAGGATTTAAAAGAGAATAATTGGTCAGGACGTTGTCAGTAAACTCTTTAAACTTTTGCAAGAGAGCTGTGCGATCTTCGTCTGTATTGATATTGTTTTTTATCGATTGCAGTCCAACGAGGGCCTGGTCGGCCAAATCTTTACTAGCTGCCAGATAGAATTTCTTGTTTGTTTCCCGATAAGCGTTTGTGTAAAGATCCACTGCTTCCATGAGTTCACGGAAGACCTGGATTCTTTTAATCGGACTTTCCCAAACGCAATTGAAGTCATTGGATGGGCTTATGGTAGATTTCCAGTCTTCGATGGACTTTTCAAAAGCAGTATAATTTGCTTTCGTAAATTCGATTTTGGCTTTTAGTAAATGATAATACTCTGATTTATCTTTTGCTGTCAATTGCTCAATTTTTCTAAGATAAATGGAAGCATTCGCCAGATCATGATTGTTTATAAAATAATCTCCTGCGGCATGAAGTATATCCAGATCGGTATTATACTCTTTGTATTGGTTTAATTTGGTGAGGATAAATTTTATATGTTTTGGAGTTAAATTGGTTTCAATATGTCTTCGGGCTAAATCATTGGGATTAAAAAAGGATAAGATGATGCTTTTACTTCTCGATTTATTATAATAATCCGCTTTGATTTGTAACAGATCTTCAAAGCATTTTTCAATCAGAGAATTATCATTTGTATTGACACCCAGGCTGATCAACGCGATCAATCCACCCGAAGTATATCCCCAGGACTTATTTTTTTCTTTCTGATATCTTCGGTCTGCCTCTTTTGCATGCCCTAATGCCGTTCGTAAATTCAATTTAGCCAGGCGATAATTAAATTCAGATTGATAAATTTCTGATCTTAAGAAGTCTAGTAAATAAAAATTCACTTCTCGTGCTGCGGTGTCTTCAATGCGGGTATTGATCTGGTCAGCTTTGTGAAGTAAGGCAATTGCCGAATCTTTGTTTTGATCAATTAAAAAAATTTTCTTTGCTGAGAAATAGGTAATACCATATTGAAATTCCGGATTTATGTTTTTAGTTTCATTCAGATAAGCCTGCAGTAGATCCAATGCATAGGTGTCAATTTTTTTATTTTTAAACGAAACTCCTACTTTGTACAATAAGGCATTCAGATAATATGTTTTGTAATGATCGAAACTTGGGTGACTCTTTATTTTTGTCAAATCTAAGATCTGACGGTTTATTTCAGCATTAATCAAATCATATTGTTCATTATCATCCAGTACAGCAATTGTACGATCCCGGTTGATAATAATTTGACTATCCAGGTTTTGGG
>CALMKY010000213.1 GCA_937867195.1 uncultured Saprospiraceae bacterium
GAAAAACAATACTGATCCTTTCATTGTCCACGATGATCCTGCGGATGAAAGCCCAAGATGGTTATGGTGGAAATAACTATCGTGAATTTTCAGGTAAAAATTATTATTTCGGATTATCACTGAGTTTTAATCAATCAGCGTATAAACTGTATCGGTCCAGTTATTTTGTACGTCAGGATTCTTTATTGTCTACAGAGGCTATCAAAAATCCCGGCTTTTCAGTGGGCATTATTTCCAATGTAAAATTCGGATCTCATTTTGATTTTCGGTTTGTACCTACTTTTTCATTTGCCAATAGAAATATTACCTACAGCGATCGCTCCAGTGAAGTCGAACGTCGTATTGAATCTACTTTTCTGGAATTGCCCATGCATGTACGATTTACCTCCTTACCTTACAAAGACATGAAAGTATTCATCGTCGGTGGTCTTAAATATTCTTACGATATCTCGAATAAGTCCAGGACTAAGAAATTCCAGTCTTTAATCAAATTATCACCCCATGATTTTTCTGCTGAGATTGGTGCCGGCATGCAATTTTTCTTTCCTTATTTTATATTCTCACCCGAGATCAAGTTTTCACAGGGATTAAATAATATTTTGATTTATAATGGCACGAATACGGAATCATCCGTATTGCAAAAAATATTGCCGCGGGCCTTGACCATCTCATTGAATTTTGAAGGCTAACCTGTCGCCGAAGATCATCCGATGCGTGAATTTCTGAACTTTTCTGTCAGGTGAATCATCTGCGGGAAGATCTCATGAAAATGCAACTTAAGATCATTAAACATCTCGTGGTAGTCCTGGTGTGCCAAATCAAATCGATGACTAAATTTTGCTCGCTTTGCTAAAAATCCAAAGGTAGATTGAATGTGGTCGTTGGATTGATAAGAAGAAAGGAAGTCCCGCTCCACCATAGTACCAATTCGCTCAGGTATTTTTTCTGAAATATCCGGTGGCAGATGATTTTTCAATACATCATACATTTTTTCTTTGAAGGTATGATAGGTGTGATCCGAATATTCATTCCAGTGATGACTCAATAAATAATCATAATATATATCCGCTACCACCGGTGCATATCGACCCTGTCGTCCTTTAATTAAATCAATACTTTTTTTATAGACAGGGTGATGATCGATGGTTTGATCAATGTATAAATGCAATTGAATGCCAATTTGATAAAGACCTTGAACTTTTTTTTGTTCTTTAGGTGAAAGCATATCGGTTATGAAATTACCGACAATGATCTCCGGTTGATCTCCCGATAAGAATAAATGTGCAAGATGATTCATGTTTCTGGCAAACTATTAGATATCCATTGACAAAAATACCCTATTAATCCTTGATGATCACTTCGCTAAAACCTCTTTAATCCCTACCTTTGCGCCTCAAAAAATAAACTATTCTCTTATGCCTTTACGTGGTGGTATCGTCGGTCTTCCAAATGTCGGTAAGTCAACCTTGTTCAATGCGCTTACCTCCGGAAAAGCATTGGCGGCCAATTACCCGTTCGCTACGATTGATCCCAATGTAGGGATGATTACAGTACCGGATACCAGATTGGATGCGTTGGCAGACATCGTCCATCCTCAAAAAACAATCCCCAATACCGTTGAAATCGTGGATATCGCTGGCCTGGTAAAAGGTGCCAGTAATAATGAAGGTCTGGGTAATCAATTCCTTGCCAATATCCGCGAAGTGGAGGCCATCGTCCATGTAGTAAGGTGTTTTGAAGATCCCAATGTAATCCATGTAGACGGCAGTATCCATCCTGTTCGCGACAAAGAAATCATCGATATGGAGCTACTGTTTAAAGATTTAGAAACATTGGATAAACGCATCGACCGTTTAAGAAAACAATCCAAAGCAGGTAATAAAGACGATGCAGCTCAATTGGAAATAGCAGAGAAACTGAAAAAACATCTCGAAGCAGGAAAAGCAGCCCGGTTTTTTAAAGTGGACGAAAAAGAAAAACCATTGATTAAAGACTTTTATCTGTTGACAGGCAAACCGGTCGTCTATGTTTGCAATGTCGAAGAAGGATCTGTACACACTGGCAACAAACATACAGAAGCTCTCAAAGCCATCGTGGAGGAAGAAAATAAAACGGCTGATAAAGATGCTCAGTCTGAGGTGATCCTGATCAGTGCAGCCATCGAAGCCGAAATCGCTCAATTAGATAGTAAAGAAGAGCGCAAAGAATTTTTGGAATCCATGGGTCTTGACGAACCTGGAGTAAATAAAGTAATCCGCGCAGTATACAAATTACTTAATCTCATTACCTATTTCACTGCCGGCGAAAAAGAAGTTCGTGCCTGGACGATACATCGGGGTGACCTGGCACCTCAGGCGGCTGGGGTCATTCACACTGATTTTGAAAAAGGATTTATCCGCGCAGAAGTCATCAGCTACGATGACTATGTAAAATATCAAACAGAAGCTAAAGTAAAAGAGGCCGGAAGACTGATGGTACAGGGAAAAGAATACATCGTACAAGATGGTGATGTGATGCACTTTAGATTCAATGTATAAATTTTCTTTCTATCTCAAAATGAGGCATTTGATTATTTGCAATCCCCGCGGCGTGTATATTTTTATAAAATACATGCCGTCTCTCCAAATTGAAACATCCAATCTCTGGTAGGATTGACGAAAGATTCCATGTAAGATGGTCTTCCCAAAAGCATCCAGAATTTCGTAGTTCGTGTTTTTAGATTCCTCTTCTTCAAATTGTAGGTTTAAAATATTGCTGGCCGGTACCGGATAGACTTTAATCTTTAGTTTATCAGAATTTGTGAAAGCTGTAGTGGATTCTGTATTAAAAAAGGCTGAACCAGACCATCCGCCATTACTTCGAGAGCTGCAGTAAACTCTTACCTGGTATTCATATTGCTTATTAAGCTTAAGATTTTCTACATATATTTCTGAGTCATCATTGGAATAGATAGACCAAACCGTATCGCCCAGTTCTCTCAATCGAAAGTCATAAAAGAAAAAACTAGCCGAATCTAATTTGATGGCGACTTTTGAAGGGGATAATAACTGTGATCTTAATAGCCTTGAATCGACCGATCCACAGGTCGGCATCGTTCTAAAATAAAGGGCCTTTGATTTGAGTAATAAAAGGCTCTTCGCATGCCGAATGGAGTTGATATTTCAAACCAAGTAATATCATAAGGGAAATGGCGATCTTTCGCATAGCATTGTATTCCTGATGGACTCTATTCATAATTTATTCAATTAATACAGCTAATGTAGATCGATGGATGATCTAAAAACCTACCCTACAGGATAGTTTTATAAGACCCGCATTCAATTCAAATTGAGATTTATCTAACCGGCTCAAACGGTTTAAATTCATATACTTACCTTTGTCTCATGGAATTAAATTACGCTGAGATCGAGGCATGGTGCAAACAGTTTTGGGCAGATCAACAGGTTTATAAAGTTCCCAATACATCTGTGAAACCCAAGTATTATGTATTGGATATGTTTCCCTACCCTTCCGGCGCCGGATTGCATGTAGGTCATCCGCTGGGTTATATTGCTTCCGATATTTTCGCACGATATAAAAGAATGCAAGGCCATGAAGTTTTACATCCGATGGGCTTTGATTCGTTTGGTTTGCCGGCAGAGCAATATGCGATTCAGCGAGGCATTCATCCGGAAAAAGCGACCAATGAAAATATCGCCCGATACCGGGCTCAATTGGATAATATTGGTTTTAGCTATGATTGGGATCGCCAGGTCATGACCAGTGATCCTTCATTTTATAAATGGACTCAATGGATATTCAGGAAACTGTTTCTGCATTGGTACGACAATACCAAAATGATTGCAAGACCGATTGAAGAATTAGAATCTATATTTTCTGCAGAAGGAAATAAAAAAATAGATGCTGCTCAATCATCCTGTCCTGCCTTCTCATCCGATGAATGGCATGCCTATTCACCTAAAGAAAAGTCAGATATCCTGATGAATTATCGATTGGCTTATCGAAAAGAAGCCTATGTCAACTGGTGCGAAGCCCTGGGAACAGTGCTTGCCAATGATGAAGTAAAGGATGGTTTATCTGAGCGTGGAGGTTATCCGGTAGAACGTAAGCCAATGACACAATGGTTTTTGCGCATAACTGCCTACGCACAAAGACTACTGGATGATCTGAAGGATGTTGAGTACAGTGATTCGATGAAGATCATGCAAAGTAATTGGATCGGTCGGTCTACAGGGGCTCAGGTATTTTTTGATATAGATGGCCACAATGAAAAGCTTGAGATATATACCACGCGGGCTGATACTATTTTCGGTGCCACATTCATGGTATTAGCTCCTGAACATGATTTAGTATCCACTATTACTACAAAAGACCAGAAACCATCGATCGATCAGTATCTGGTGTATGTAAAATCCCGATCTGAAGTCGATCGCATGTCAGAAGTAAAAGAAGTCACGGGAGCTTTTACGGGTGCCTATGCAATCAATCCGTTTAACGATGAGAAAATTCCAATTTGGATCGGAGAATATGTACTGAA
This sequence comes from uncultured Saprospiraceae bacterium, assembly GCA_937867195.1. Taxonomy (GTDB): domain Bacteria; phylum Bacteroidota; class Bacteroidia; order Chitinophagales; family Saprospiraceae; genus JADJLQ01. The sequence continues at coordinate 4,538 of CALMKY010000213.1, forward strand.
AGATTATGGTACCGGCGCGATCATGGCAGTGCCGGCTGATGATGCGCGGGATATGGCGTTCGCTAAAAAGTTTTCAATCCCAATCGTGGAAATCATCGATAAATCCATGTATCCGGGAGCCACCATCGAAGACAAACTTGGTAAAATGATCAACTCGGATTTTCTAAATGGTATGGAAGTCCTTGATGCCATAGAAGAAATCTGTGTGCGGCTGGAACAAAAAGGTATTGGTACCAAAAAGATCAATTTTAAAATGCGCGATGCTAACTGCAGTCGCCAGCGATATTGGGGTGAACCCTTCCCTATTATTTATGACCAGGATGGAATTGCTCACGCTATGGAAGAAAAAGATTTGCCTTTGGTATTGCCGTATTTGGATGATGTAAAACCGGTATCAGGAAAAGCTCCGCTGGCTAAACTCCATGATTGGGTAAATTTACCAAATGGCTATACCAGAGAAACCGATACGATGCCTGGTTTCGCGGGATCATCCTGGTATTTTCTGCGATACATGGATCCTCATAATCAAGAAGCATTTGCAGGTAAAGAAGCTATCCAATATTGGCAGGATGTAGATCTGTATGTAGGGGGTACTGAACATGCAGTCGGTCATCTGCTGTATTCAAGATTTTGGCATAAGTTCTTATTCGATTTAGGCTATACATTTTCCAAAGAACCGTATAAGCGATTGCTGAATCAAGGAATGATGCAGGGTATTTCTGAAAGCATCTATCTTAAAAAAGAAAAAGAAAATGGGAAAAATGTCTTTGTCTCCAGATCCATGATTAGTAAAGGAGATGAAGATCGATTCATTACTTTGTATGTACCGATTCAATATGTACAAGATTATGGTTCTATGAAATCTTATCTTGATACTGAGGGAATTAAAAAATACATCACCTATTTCCCTGATTATACTGACGCTATCTTTCGCACAGATCAAGGAGATTTTACAGCGAGCCAATTTTCTGGTGAGGCAAAATTATATACTCAAGGAGAATTAGCTAAAATATCGAAGTCTCTTTATAACGTAATCAATCCGGATGATGTCGTAGCCGAATATGGAGCAGATTGCTTAAGATTATTTGAAATGTTTCTCGGACCGCTCGAGCAAGCAAAGCCCTGGGATACGCGAAGCATTGACGGGGTAGGCAAATTTCTGCGAAGATTTTGGGCTAGCTTTTTCAATGAGAATGGCCTGTCATTATCGAATGAACAAGCTACTGACGAAGAATTGAAAATTTTACACAAAGGCATAAAGAAAATAACGACCGATATTGAGCGGTATTCATTCAATACTTGTGTTTCCCAGTGTATGATCATGCTCAATGAACTCAAGGCAATGAATTGTAATAAGCGGGCCATCTTTGAACCTATGGTCAAGGTTTTAGCACCTTTTGCACCTTTCATGTCAGAGTTTATCTGGAAAGAATTAGGATACAAAACATCCATTCACAAAGCAGAATTTCCATTAGTCGATGAAAAATACTTAATTGAAACCAGCATCACGTATCCTATAAGCATTAATGGTAAAAAACGCGGGACTGCCGATTTACCGGCAAACGCGACCAATCAAGATCTTGAGAAAATGGCTTTAGAAATGGAAATGGTAAAAAAATGGTTGGATGGTTCAGCTCCCAAAAAAGTGATCGTTGTACAGGGAAGGATGATCAACATCGTGATCTAATTTAAAAATTAAAATTTTACGATTACAATGGGATCGACAAATGTATAATAGATCTAAAGTTGATGTACGCATCACCAATGGTCTATCCCCAATTCTTTGTATTGCTTCGCTACGACTGTAAATTGTAAATTAAAGTTTATCCGTTCAATTTCTTATAGTCGGCCAAAAACTGAGCCAGCCCAAGATCGGTTAACGGATGTTTTAATAAGCCCAGGATAGGTGCGAGCGGCGAAGTGATGACATCCGCACCGGCTTTTGCGGCCTGGACGATGTGCAAAGAGCTCCGAATGGAAGCAGCTAATATTTCTGTTTGATATCCTTGAATGGAATATATATCCGATATTTCTGCAATCAATTGCATGCCATCCCAATTACTATCATCGATACGGCCTATAAATGGCGAAAGATAGGTGGCACCGGCTTTTGCGGCCAATAAGGCTTGTCCTGCACTGAATACTAGAGTGCAGTTTGTCTTGATTTTTCTGTCTGAAAAGTACCTAATGGCTTTGATACCATCTTTAATCATAGGTACTTTGACCACGATATTGGTATTGATGGCTGCGAGTTGTTTACCTTCAGTGATAATTCCTTCATAATCGGTCGATATGACTTCGGCACTTACATCTCCGGGAACAAGATCGCTGATGGTTTTATAATGTTTCATGATATTTTCTTTGCCGGCTATCCCTTCCTTGGCCATAAGAGATGGATTGGTGGTAACTCCATCCAATATACCCAGATCTTTAGCTTCTTTTATCTGGTCAAGGTTAGCAGTATCAATAAAAAATTTCATGATAAATAAGATTTTAAATAAAAAATGGCGAAAGCTGCACATCGCTCAACCATTTTATCCTTGCTGCCTTTCGACCCTGGGGAGGTTCAACAGGAGCTGATTGCAACTCTCACCGGCGCAAAAGTAAAGTTTAATTATCATAAGTTCAATGAAGTAATATCAAATTTCAACCAATTTCATTGAATTTATTTTGAAGTGTATTAGTTCAATTTGAATTTGGTCCGGTTGATCAAAAATTGAATATGAGAATTCACTGTACTCAGTATACCATAATGTTTAAGTAAGATCTTCCAGCGCTCCCACCAGGCCAGTTTTTTTCTTTGAGTCGATATTCCTCCGGCTTGAAAATCACACACAACGATATCGATGTATCGACTGGAGGTAGCTTTTTTTAGAGTGTTGATAGCCCAGTCAATATCTGCACAAATTTTGTATTCAAGATTGTACCGGGCGGCAACTGCAGGTTTCACCATCATCGCTTGGTGACATACCACCATACCCAATTTGAAATCTTTCCATGTCAGGGTCTTGGGAGTAATTTTATGATAACCACTTTTGTATGTATGATTTTCATTTACCAGGATTGCGTCACCATACACGACATCTGCCTGATTGCTTTGATTCATTGCGATCTCAATGACATCCCGGGTATGAAATGTATCACCGGCATTTAAAAAAATCAAATAATCACCTCGGACCAGGTCAAAACCTTTGTTCATAGCATCGTAAAGCCCCTGATCCCTTTCGGAGATATAATCTGTGATCATCTCCCTATTTTCTTGTATAAAATTCAATGTTCCATCCTTAGATCCACCATCGACAATGATCGTTTGGACATTCTGATAGGTTTGAGACCGTATGCTATTGTAGGTAATCCTTAGATTCGACAAGTCATTGTAACATACCGTAATGATACTTAAGCATGGCCCCATAGTTTATTTTTTAGGATTCTTCTTGATAGGAGAAGATGGTCCTTGAGGGGATTTGGTACCCGGTACATTCACTTTGGATATGGTTTTTGCAAGCATGGGTGCTACCGGCAAAGAATCCTGGATTTGCACATCTGAGTCAATCCATTTTTTAATTTGCCATCCAATGAATACCAAAAGTCCCAATCCGAAAACGGATCCAAGGATCCAGGATACATTTTTAGCAAAAAATAAGGAAGCTGGCGGATTGAATTCAAACACAATCTCATGCGATCCCGCAGGTATGGTCATTGCCCTCAATAAATAATTCGCACGTATATGGTCTACTGGTTTTCCATCGATCGACGCCTGCCATCCTTTATTAGGACCATACCATACATCCGAAAAAACTACCAGCTGCTCATTACCGCTTTCGCTGTGATACGTAAGCTTGTTCGGAGCATAAGATGTGAGCATGATACTGCCGTTTTTGTTGAAGGCTGATGGCAGATGATACTTGGCAAATTCACTTTTTAATACAATGGCTTCATCGGCCGGGTTCGAATTGGCAATTGCCGCAATTTCTTCGTCGGGGCTGTTTACACTTTTTATGCCGGATACAAACCAGGCATTGCCCAATGCTCCGCCATTCACATTTAATTTACCGGATTGATCAATGATGTATTTTGTATTGAGCATATTCAGCACTTTGCTATCCCCTTTGGCAATATAATAATCTATCATATCCTGGTATCGACGCAATTTTGCCGGATGATATCCACCAATGGTTTTATGATAATAGGATGCGCTGGCTGAGTTAAACGGATTTGCACTCAAATCATGCACCCGGTAATATAAATCCTGATCTTTGAGGATTTCAGAATCAACCGGCCTCGGATTAAATAAACTTCCTAATTCTTTCTTTGTCTGAAAATCAGAAGTACTGATGTATCTTTTATCGACTATCCAAAGATCAATTAAAATCAATAGGCCAACTCCGGAGGCAAACACGACAGATTTTATTTTCTGAGTTGCATACAGGTATAGCAGGATTGAAGCCAATCCCAAAAAAATAAAAGATCTAAAAAATTCCGCCCTCATATAACTTGCACGGGCACTCAACATCACATCATAGGCTTGTTGATTTTGACCAAACACCTGGGCATCTGAATCACTTTTCATATCAAAAAAAGCAGGACCGAGTACAGCTATGAATAACAGGAATACGGCCAACGGCAATGCAGTCTTTTTGAATAAATTTAGTAAATCCGGGACAGTCCAGGATTGCTTCATGAATTGATACATAGCAAATAAGGAAAATACCGGTAGAGTGACACTCAAAACATTTAATATGGAATTGGGAGTTCGAAATTTATTGAAGTATGGCAGGTAATCAAAAATCGGATGATTGATCATTGCAAAATGTTTTCCCATTGAAAGTATGATCAATAATATAGAACTGATCAAACCAAACCATTTAAATGGTCCTTTAATAGTTACCAGGCCGATTAAAAAAAATAAAAGAATGATGATGCTCATATAATCAGGCCCACTCGTAAATGGCAGACTTCCCCAATACATCGGCAACTTTACATCCTTACCTCCGCTGGCTCTGAACATTCTTCCCAATTCACTCTTGGCTGCCACTGGTTCACTGGAGGAACCGCCGACGGCACCTGCAGCAAACAAATTCAATATATCCGCAGGTCCATTACTCCATTGCATTGCATAATCCCAGCCCAGACCATTTTCGCCACTGGCCGTATTGATATCTGCTGATTTTGCGTTGGAAACGGATAAAATAGATCCGCCACGCATGGTGTCTTTGGCATAGTCTTTTAATCCGGTAAGAAGCCCTAAGTTCAATAGTCCTCCCAATAGCATGGCACCTAAATGCAATCCCGCTAATTTTGTCAGGGATGTCCAATCTTTTTCTTTTATAAACTTGAGGCATGCAGCTATAACAAAAACTGCAAGTGCTATTGCAGCCAGGTATGCCATCTGGATATGGTTGCGATTAATCAAAGCCCCAAATCCAAAGGATAACACTACAAATCCAGGTATCCATTTTCTTTGATACAACTGATAAGATCCGGCCAATACTACGGGGATAAAACCCAATGTTGCTATTTTGGTAAGATGACCAGCATCCAATAATCCAATATGATTGGCAGAAAAAGTAATCACGAGGGCTCCTATTAAAGACAAATAAGGGCCGATTCCAAATAAACACAATCCGGCAAATGAGCCCAACACGAGAACTAAGTAATAATTCAAAGGTCCGTCACTAAAAAATGAAAATACATTCAGGATATAATCCAAAACAGAATTCTTTGATTGCCCATCAAAAATCGTATAGGTGGGCATTCCCCCAAACATCGAGTTTGTCCAGAAGGTAGCTTTATGGTTTTTTTCGTAAAATGACTTTGCTTCGTGAGCCATGGCGGTACTGCTTACCGTATCCGTTTGAGTTAAGACTTTTCCTGATAAAAAAGGCGCAAAATAAATGCTAACCAAAATGAGCAGTATAGCCAAAGCGATCGCATATGGGATGGAGGCTTTTATAAATTTATTCATCGATCTGTTTTATCCGCGCAAGGTACGATTTCCTCATCATATGATTGTAAATCCATATGTGAAGTAAATTATAAAAATACCTATACATTAATTGAAAATCGCACTCCCAATTCTTACCATAGTACTCCCCTCTTCTATGGCTAATTTATAATCCCCGGACATCCCCATTGAAATAGTATTGAAAGAATGTTGGGTGTTGAAATACTTCTCTTTTAATTCGTCGAAACTTGATTTGAGCCATTTGAATTCACTCCTGATTTTATCTTGATCCTCCGTTAAGCTGGCCATTCCCATGACACCGATCAATTGAGTATGATCCAGTGATTTCCATTCTTTGCATTCCAACACCTCCAACAGCTCTTTCCACTCAAATCCATTCTTGGATTCTTCATCCGATATTTTGATTTGTAATAGCACAGGAATGCATCGATGTTGTTTGATGGCTTGTTTGTTTATTTCATTCCATAATTCAAAGTCGTCGACCGAATGGATTAATTGAATAAAAGGGGCAAGGTATTTAACTTTATTTTTTTGAAGTGTCCCGATGAGATGCCATTGGATATCCTTGGGCATAACCTGATATTTCTGTAATAATTCTTGTACCCTGTTTTCTGCGAAGATCCGATGACCCTGGTTATAGATTTTCATTACTTCATAGACTGTACGCATTTTTGAAACTACGACCAGAGTAACATTATGAGCTAGGCAATATGTAGAGATCTCTGAATACATCATCGTGTTGAATACAGGGCATTTTAAAAAATCTTCCTTATCCAATGCCCAATTCTGTAGGGTAATTGGTGGGTATTACTGGGCTCGAACCAGTGACCTCTGCTCTGTCAAAGCAGCGCTCTAAACCAACTGAGCTAAACACCCTAAATTCCGAATACTGAAGCCATTTGCTTCATTGGTCGGGATGACTGGATTCGAACCAGCGACCTCTTCGTCCCGAACGAAGCACGCTACCGGGCTGCGCTACATCCCGAGACCCGTTTTATCAAGATTGGGATTTTCTTGTCCCAATCTTGAACTCGGAATAACCGATTGTTTCCGAGCCAGGTATTTAGTCGGGGTGACTGGATTCGAACCAGCGACCACCAGCACCCCATGCTGATACGCTACCGGGCTGCGCTACACCCCGAAAAAATGAGCGACAAATTTAAGATTTATTATTGATCTGAATGACACTTGATTTATCATTCTCCAAAGAAATTGCAACTTTATGGTTAGCTTGAAATTACTCATATATAAAAAAAATATTTTTTAACTATTTGAGCTGGAATTAAAAAATATTTTAGCATATATTTAAGGTTCGTTTCAAGGTCTTTCTTTTTAAAGCAAAAGAGGGTGTCCGGTCACGTTAAATATCTAGCATCCCAGACAGTAAACCCTTGATTCGAAATGGTTATGCGTATTTATTTTCTAAGTAAACGCGCACTGCCTGGATACAACCTGACAAGTTCTGGTTGTCAGTACCGGATGGGTTTCTAAAAAGGATGAGCTTTAAAAGCCATTCCCTTTATGTCAAAATTCAACCTGAGATGTAAAGGTAAACCCAATTCAAAGGCAGCATACGTAAGTGTGCCTGCCTTTTTTTAATTCATACCGGTTTATCAATTGATTTTTGAAATCTGGCAAAAATCAGTTTCAACATTTTATCAATCGCATTGGAGATTGCATTACTGCTCATGTCTTTGGAAGCCCGGTAAGTAAGGAAAGCCCCTACCAGGGAAATAATGATGGTCGTAAACCACATACCCAAATGTACATTCATGACCAACGAATCGGTTAGCTTCTCAAATGATTTTGAAGCCATAATGTAGATCACAAAAAAAATGATGGAAATTAACAGAGGATAGCCAAAACCACCTTTTCGGACAATGGCTCCCATGGGTCCTCCAATAAATAAAAACATTATACAAGCAACCGCATAATAGATTTTAATATGAAATTGCTGCCAAAACAGAATCTCTTTTTTCTTTAAATTGTCCAGGGTGTATAGTACGTTATAAATTTCTGTTTGCCGCAGATTTGAATTAGACGCGGCATTCTTACATAAATAACTTCTTTGATTGGGCGACAATAGATCATAAAAATGCGAAACTAACGTATCCGGTTTAAGATCGATCATCGCCGTGTCTTTTGCTAACGCGGAAGCTTGCCTGGAATTTTCCTTCACTTTTTGAATAAGATCTGCAACCTGTGGCTTTCTACGAACGCTGTCTTTTACAATTTTTGAAAGAGGCAGTTTGGTTCGATTGTTTAAACGCCGTGGATGAAGTGAGCCTTCGTCGTTTGATTCTTTACTCGCTTGAAGAGAATCAATATGAAGCATGGAATACCCTCCCAAGCTTGCAGGATCCCGGTTCAGTAAACTGTCTTGTTCTTTAAACTTAAGTACCTGGTTGGTATCCGGTAATTTATTTTTAGATCCATCGATAAGATCCGCGACCGTTTCTTGTCTTTTTATGGTATCAAACATTTGAGAAATACCCACCCCTACTTTGGCCTGACTGATAGTAATTTGTTTTTTAAGTGAATCTATTTGGGATAAAATCTGACCATTATTGAGCATTTTTTGATTATCTGAAAACCGGTTTTCATCCGTGGCATTAATATCAAATTCCTCCAGATCAAACGATTTGGTGACCGTTTTAAAGGAAGTACGCATCAGAGGATAATTTCTACGTCCACCGGAACTATAGGTCGGTGCCGGTTCTTCGATTTCTTCGCCATCATATAATTCCAAAACAAAGCGATGATTATGTTCTGTAGTATACATAGCTCCCCGTTTGGCGCGATAGCACAGGATTCGGTCGGTAGAAAGACTTTGATCATAAAACAAAACGTCTTCCAGCGATTTTTTATCTCTGTGTTTTTTGCCGACAAAAATGGAGTATCCAAAAAAGTCATCATTGAATACACCTTCTTCGATCGCTAACGCCGGCTTTTGCCTTCGAATATCATAGAGCCTGGTTAAAAATTTAAGATTCGCTTTTGGAATAATATAATTGGACGCAAGAAATGAGAAGATGGCGATACATGAACAAAGTATTACAAGTGGTTTAAGTATTCTGAGCAGACTTATTCCGGCAGATTTCATACTGGATAGTTCGTATCGTTCTCCCATATTACCAAACACCATGACCGAAGCCAATAGGATAGCCAATGGTAAAGCCATCGGAACAAACGAAATCGTCATGTAAGAAATTAACTCAATAATTTGAAAAAAACCAATGCCTTTACCCATGATTTCGTCAATGTAAAGCCAAAAAAACTGCATGGTCAGCACAAATAATGCTATTAAAAATGATAACAGCATGGGTGGCCAAAATGAACTGATGAGCAGTTTATCGATTTTTTTTAGTTGAAATGATAATTTCATCCGCCCACAAATTTAATTGAAACCTGACCTTATCAATCATCAGATAACGAATCTTTAACGACTTATTCGGTTGATTCCCTTTATATCCACAACCCGATCAGCGTCAACTTAGTATGATGGTTTCACTACAATTAATATAGTTTGCATATCTTGGATACCCATCACTCATCAAAAAATTGTAAGCGATATCAAATTTTAAGAAAAGTGGTGTAACCTAAAATTGTTAACATTCGTCAACTCCTTTGTACAATGGATCAGCTGGAATTCCGGGACTTCGTCAAAGCGAATCAAAATAAGATCTTCAGATTTGCCATGCGCCTTGTCAATCGGGAGGAGGAAGCTAAAGATATCGTACAGGATGTATTGATAAAAATCTGGGATCGCAGGGAAGAAATTCCTAAAATCGAGAATATCGATGGGTGGATGTTTACGGTCACGCGCAATCTTTGTATAGATAGAATCCGGGCTCGTAAGGATCATTTGGACGTCCATTCGCAAGTACAAGTGGTAGACAAAAGTGATACTCCACACGACATGACTTCCAAAAGCCAACTGATGACCATGATGCGGAAATTGATAGATGAAATGCCTGAAAAACAAAAGATGGTAATACAGCTCAGAGATATTGATGGATTGTCTTATGACGAAATTGCAGGAACACTGAATATACCATTAGCTCAGGTCAAAGTAAATCTGCACAGAGCTAGACTTAGTTTAAAAGAAAAAATAATAAAATTGGGTTTGTATGGACAACTCTAAAAAAAATATAGACGACTTATTGGAAAAATACTGGTCCGGGGAAACTTCTATCCGGGAAGAAAACGATCTGAAAACCTATTTTTCGGGGAAAAGGGTTGCGGACCATCACAAGCAGTTTGCTCCATTGTTTACTTTTTTTTCCGAAGAAGCAAGTCTGAAAGAAATTGACGTTTCGGATCAGGTCATGCAGAAAATAAATACATCAGATCGCCCCAAAATTATACCCATAAGCAATTGGAGAAAAATAATTTCGATAGCTGCATCTTTGCTTTTATTGCGGCGCATGCTGTGGGGCAGCGACGTCAGCAGGGCTGCCGTGGTCGATGCAAGGTTCGCACCCTATCTGGTGCACCCTCTGCCGGCGCTGGATATGAGCGCGCAGATCCCGAAAAAGTCAGATCTGCGCCAAATGGAAGGCTGGCAGCGCATCGGCGTCTACGCGGCGGGGTTGGCTCTCGATGATGCCGGGCTCGGTCGAGGCTCTCCGCTGCGGGCAGAGACCGACCTCATCGTTGCAGCGGGAAGCGGTGAACGCGACACGAGCGTCGATGCGCGCATTCTCGAGGCCGCGATGCAGGATGGCGATCCTGCGATGCTGGCGAAGGAGGTGCTGCCGGCCGCGCTGCGGCCTACGCTGTTCCTGGCGCAGCTGTCAAACCTCCTCGCTGGCAATATCTCCATCGTGCACAATCTTACAGCCTCCTCGCGAACCTACATGGGTGAGGAAATGGCTGGTCTGTCGTGCATCGAGGATGCGTGGAAGCGCATTGCGGCGGGGCAGGCAGAGATAATCCTCGCAGGCGGGGCTCTCAATGCCGAGCGCGAGGATCTGCTGCTGGGCTTCGAGTTGGGCTGCAATCTTCACATGCAGCCATTCGCATCACTGTGGAACCGGTCGGAGACGGGGGGCGGGTTCGTGCCCGGGAGCGCCGGCGCATTTCTTGTGCTGGAAGCCGCTTCGCATGCGAGGGCGCGAGCGGCAAAGCCCTACGCCAGGATTGCGTCGGTCGGTTCCGATCGTTCGAATAGAATGCCGCTCGCAGCAGCGAGCGTGCTGGATGGCCTGATTGCGAGGGCGGGCGGGGGACTTCCCTCTCCTTCCACGCTGGTGCTTTCCGGTGCAAGCGGCGTTGAGCCCATCACAGGCGAAGAGCTAGGCGTGCTGCGGGCCCGCGGGGCAGTCGTGCGCGGTTACGGCTCGGTGCTTGGCCACACGGTGGAGGCGCATCTGCCGCTCGGCGTCGCGCTCGGCGCGATGGCCCTGAAGCGCGGGATGTGCTTTCCCCCCTTCGACGAAAGCGGCGTGGAACTCCCAGTCGAGGGCGTTCCTGAGGACGTGCTCGTCACGAGCATGGGGCATTGGCGCGGCGAAGGTCTCGTGAGGTTGGCGCGCATCACTGGCGAGGAGGCCCGATGACAAGTGGATCCGGCACGCGTCGCTATAGGGACGCAAAAGGGCGCCCAGTCGTAGTCGTGACAGGCATGGGCCTCGTCACGTCGGTGGGACGGTCGGTGGACGAGACCTGGGCCGCCATGCGCGCTGGCCGTTCCGGAATCAGACGGATCACGCGATTTCCCATCGACGGCTTGCGCACGACCATTGCCGGAACGGTAGACTTCATGGGCGTCGAGCCCTACTCGGGGCCGGACTTGTGCTTTGAGATGGCACGGTCTGCGGCGCAAGAAGCACTAGACCAGGCCGGGCACACCACGGGGGAGTTTCGAGGGCCTCTCTACCTCGCTACGCCGCCAGCGGAATTGGAATGGGAGCAGCGGATTGCCCTGCGCAAGGCGCCGCTTGATTGTTCCAAGACTGGATATCCACGGCTGATGGCTGCGGCGAGAACCGGACACTTCCGTCACGTGTTCGAGCGCTATCAATTCGCGAGTGTGGCGGACCGTCTTGCCGGACACATCGGCAGCAGAGGGCTGCCGATCTCGGTTTCGACCGCCTGCGCATCGGGCGCCAGCGCGATCCAGCTCGGCGTGGAAGCAATACGCCGCGGCGATACGGATCTTGCGATCAGTGTCGGGACCGACAGTTCAGTTCAGCTTGAATCGCTGATCCGCTTTTCGCTGCTTTCTGCCTTGTCCACATGCAACGATCAGCCTGAGAAAGCCTCGCGGCCGTTCTCCAAGACGCGTGACGGGTTCGTGATGGCGGAAGGTGCCGGCGCGGTTGTGCTCGAGTCGCTTGAAAGCGCCATGGCGAGGAGCGCCGAAATCCTTGGCGTCGTGAGCGGCTGCGGGGAAAAAGCCGACGACTATCACCGGACGCGTTCGCGACCTGATGGATCTGCGATCATCGGCGCGATCCGCAATGCCATTTCGGACGCCGATCTGGCACCGGATGCTATCGACTACGTCAATGCGCATGGCACGAGCACGCCGGAAAATGACAAGATGGAGTGCCTGTCGCTGTACGCGGTGATGGGGGAGCGCGCATCGACGGTGCCGGTGAGTTCGATCAAATCGATGATCGGCCACACGCTGTCGGCGGCAGGTGCGATCGAGGCCGTGATTTCTCTGCTGTCGCTTCAGCGGGGTGTCCTGTTGCCAACGATCAACTACGACGAGCCGGATCCTGATATTGCCCTTGACGTCGTGCCGAACGAGGCGAGAAGCGCCCGCATCCGGCATGTCCTGTCCAACTCGTTCGGATTCGGCGGACAGAACGTTTCGCTTGTCCTCAGTTGTGCGGACTAGGCCGCGTGCCGCGTCCGACTTAACCGAGGTCAAGTCGCCCACGTCGACGACCAGTTAAGAAGGAGGCGTGTCGATCACCCCCCGCTCCCCCGGGGTTGGCGCGCACGCTGGCAACTGCGAGATAACGCACGCGGCGGCCAGAGCGATCGGCAAACTGCGGTCCCGCCCCTGCGGGACCGTTTTGTTTTCCAAGAGCGCCTGCGCTCTCAAGCCACCCATCCGATGACGAGGTCGAGCTGAAGGAACAGCACGATGAGGGCTGCATTCGCGGCCCAGACCATGCCCAGCGCCCGCGCTAGCGCCGCGTAACTCGGAAGGCTGTGGATCGAACTGCGCCAGAGCGCCATGACGATCCAGACGCTGTGCGCGGCGAAGACGGCGAGGAGGATCTGCTCCAGTAGGAACTCCTGCTGAGCCATCGCCAGCACGGCGAGACCGATCAGGGTCCAGCCGGCGACAATGCCATGTCCCCAAAGAAACGTCCGCACCGGGCGGCAACCGCGCCATGCCTCGATTTCAACGGCGAAGGCCTTGGTAAGCAAGCGCGCCGTCGATCGCGTGAGGCTGGTCATGGCAGCGCCTTTCGTTTGCGCTCGCGCCCACGCGTTGCTCGTAGCGGGCGCGCGCGGAGATCAAGAAGCATCCTGTCGTCAACTTAACCGAAGTCAAGGCAATACATCTCTCGCACGCTCAAGCTTCGATGATCAGGCATTGGAGGAACGCGATGGCAGACACTCCAGCAGCGGCGCCCGGGTCCGAGAGGGACAGATCCCTCCACATTCCCTTTATGCAGCGCGTCCTCGACAACCCCTTTTTGCTTCTGTTCCTCGGGGTGACCATTCCAGCGGTGTTTTATCTTCTGTGGGGCCTGATTGAGCTTACCCACATGCCCATAGCCAAGTGAGGAGAGGATCATGGCACTTCAGCCTCCTGCACAGCGCGTATGGTGGAATGAACGCGTCGAGAAAGGCGAGCTGATTTGGATCGGCATCGCTTTCCTTTGGGGCCTCGTGATGTTTTTCATGATGGTCTACTGGCACATCAATGGCCGTCAAAATCTTTCGACCGCCGCTTTCCGTATCGAACCTTCCACCTTCGAGAAGCGCACGGAGGCCTTTGCAAAGCAGTTCAAGGCGCGCGAGGAGGGAACGACGGGCGTTCCTGTTGCGAAGCCGCCGGCCAACGCAGATGTCTACATGCTGGCGCGGCTGTGGGAATGGTGGCCCGTGCTCGAGCTCGAGAAAGGGCGGACTTACCGCCTGCATCTTTCCTCGATGGATTGGCAGCATGGATGGTCGCTGCAGCCCGTGAATATCAACATCCAGGTGCATCCCGGCGTCGAGCACGTCTTGATGATCACGCCGACGGAGACGGGCACATTCAGCGTCATCTGCAACGAGTTCTGCGGCATCGGCCATCACACGATGACGGGGCGCATCCATGTCGTCGAGCAAGGCGCAGGCGCTGCCGAGCCGGCGGCGGCGCCGCCTTCCCAAACGAAGCGCTAGCGGGGAGTACTCAAGATGGCCACCACGACGGTCCAAGAAGACTTCATCGCAGGCATTGCAAGCAAGTTCCGGACGTGCCCAGCAACGGGCTTGCGCATCGACCTAGCGGCGCAGCGCCTGATTAAGGCCAACGCCGTTGCGGCCGTCGTATTCCTCGCCGTCGGCGGCCTGTTCGGACTGGGCGTGGCGCTGACCCGCTGGCAAGCCGTGCATCTGTTGAAGGCGGAGTGGTTCTATCTGGTCCTGACGGCTCACGGTCTCGACGTGCTACTCCTCTGGATCATCTTCTTCGAGATGGCGGTTCTCTACTTCGCCTCATCAATCCTGTTGAATTGCAGGCTGGCGGCGCCACGAATGGCGTGGGTCGCTTTTGGACTGATGGTCGTCGGCGGCGTCCTGACGAACATCACGGTGCTTCAGGGCGACAGCAGCGTGATGTTCACCAGCTATCCGCCAATGATGGCGCGGCCCAACTTCTATCTCGGACTGATCCTGTTTGCGGTGGGGGCACTCATTGGCTGCCTCGTATTTCTTGGCACCCTCGTAATTGCCAAGGAGGAGAAGACCTATGAAGGTTCCATTCCCCTCGTAACCTTCGGGGCCCTCACCGCATGCATTATCGCCATCTTCACGATTGCGTCGGGCGCCATCATCCTCATCCCGACCTGGCTGTGGTCGCTGGGCTACATCTCCAACATCAACACCGTCATGTACAAGTTGGTGTGGTGGGCGATGGGGCACAGCTCGCAGCAGATCAACGTCGCGGCCCACGTTTCGATCTGGTACGCCATCGCGGCGATCCTGCTCGGGGCCAAGCCGCTCTCGGAAAAAGTAAGCCGCACGGCCTTCTTCCTCTATATCCTGTTCCTGCAGATCGCGTCCGCGCACCACATGTTGGTTGAGCCCGGCCTCAGCGCGGAGTGGAAGGTCTTCAATACGTCCTACGCGATGTACCTCGCCGTGCTCGGAAGCCTCATTCACGGCATGACCGTACCGGGCGCGATCGAAGCAGCGCAGCGCCAGAACGGCTACACGCGCGGCGTGTTCGAGTGGCTGCGCAAAGCGCCTTGGGGCAATCCTGCCTTCGCAGGCATGTTCCTCTCGCTGGTGATGTTCGGCTTCCTCGGCGGCATCTCGGGTGTCGTGCTCGGCACCGAGCAGATCAATCTGATGCTGCACAACACGCTGTACGTGCCGGGCCATTTCCACGCCACGGTGGTGGCTGGAACCACGCTTTCGTTCATGGCCATCACCTACCTGCTCCTGCCGCTTATCTTCCAGCGCGAAGTGATCTGGCCTGGGCTTGCAAAATGGCAGCCGTATCTCTTCGGGATCGGCGTCATGGGCATCTCTCTATTCATGATGGGCGCCGGGACGCTGGGTGTATCGCGCCGTCACTGGGACATCGGTTTCACCGATGCGGCGATGGGGTTCAAGTATCCGGCGACGGCCTATCTGATGCTGGGTCTCAACGGGATCAGCGCGATCCTCGCGAGCATCGGCGGCGCCATGTTCGTCGTGATCACAGTGGCGAGCGTGCTGTGGGGCAAGCCGGTCGACAAGAGCAACATCGTCGCCGCTCTCGGGCCCATGCCGCAGAGGCAGATGACGAGTGAAACGGCCGCGTCGGGTTATGGCAATGCGGGGACGTGGCATCTGCCGGGCACCTACATCCTGGTCACCGTCTTCTTTGGGGCCTTCGTGCTCTACTACTTCGTCAACTGGAAATACCTCTCACAGCTATGGCCGATGGGATAAGCGAAACTGCTTGATCCGCCGCTTCACAACGTCGGGAGGCCTTCATGAGCATGATCGAGATCGGCAAGCGGCCGGCGCTGTCCATCAGTGAAGTGATCTGGATCTTCAAGCCGAGGATCGCGGTCTCGATCATGCTGAGTGCGGTGGGAGGGCTGGCGATCACGCGTGGGTCGCTTCCGTCCCCACTCAATACGCTGGTTCTGGCTTTGGCTGTCTTCCTGGCAGCGGGTGCTGCTGGGGCCTTCAACCAGTGGGCGGAAGCAGATCTCGATGCTCGGATGGCGCGGACCGCGAACCGCCCGTTTGCG
>CALMKY010000214.1 GCA_937867195.1 uncultured Saprospiraceae bacterium
ACAATGTTCTATATCTAAAACTTTATCAAATAAAATTATTATCAGGAAGGTGGATGCATGAAAACGATACGATGGCTGAAGCTGTGCTCAATAAAACGGCTTTATCCAGACTCGGTATCAACCGGTACGATTCCTTATTAAACAAAGAAATACGATTGGGAGGCCATACGCTCAAATTAGTAGGGGTGTCCGATGACTATCTTTCTCATTCTGCCCATGAACCGCTGGAACCCCTGATGACCACGACCATGAAAGAATATTATCAGGTAATTAGTTTGAAATTTAAGTCGGGTTCTGCTACGGAAACAATTAAATCCGTACAAAAATTATTTGAGCAGTATTTTCCTGAACAAGTTTTTCAAGGTAGTTTTTTTGATGATGATATTCAATCATTTTACCGGGATGATGCTCAGTTTACCGCCCTGTGTAAGAATTTTGCAATTCTTGCAATCGTAATTTCTTGTCTTGGATTGTTGGCCTTAGCTACATTTTCCATTTCCCGCAAAGTAAAGGAAATCGGAATCAGAAGAGTGTTGGGATCCAGTACAGCGGGTATTGTTCAAATCATTAGTAAGGAATTTATGATAATGATCGCACTTGCATTTGTATTGGCAGCCCCGTTATCGTGGTATTTAATGCAGCAATGGCTCCAAAATTTTGTGTATCGTGTCCCCATTCATGGTTGGATGTTTGTTATTTCATTTGCTATCGTCCTGTTTATATCGTACCTGACCGTGGCCTGGCAGGCTGCGAGGGCAGCCTGGATTAACCCCATAAAGAGTTTAAGGACGGAATGATTCTTTTTTCTCAATCAATGAGAACGTAATTCGCCGGGAGATCATGTCTGCTTCTTCAACTTTGATCCTGATTTTATCGCCCATCGCAAGCATCAGACCCGATCTTCGACCCATGGCTTTGAGTCTGTTTTCAGCAAGCATAAAACTTTCTTCCATCGAATCGAACGGTATAAAACCTTCTACATGACTTTCTTCAAGCTCTACGAATACCCCACGTTCAATCATCCCGGAGATAAATCCATCGTATTCGTTGCCTACATGATCTTTAATAAATAGAAATTGAAAGAATTTTACGGAGTCACGCTCTGCTTCCATGGCTTTACGTTCCTGGTTGGATATGTGTTTGCATTGTTCTTCCAGTCTTTTTTTGTCCGCCCGATGCGTTTCCTGAATATTTTTATATAAGATTCTATGTGCCAGAATATCGCTGTATCGCCGGATCGGAGAGGTGAAATGTGAATACAGATCAAACGCCAATCCATAGTGGCCAATGTTATTGGTCGAATAGGCAGCTTTGGCCATGGTACGGATCGCCAGTGGTTGTAATAGTTTTAAGTTTTCATCCTCCAGCGTTGCTTCATATAATTGATTGAGTGATTTAGAAATTTCTTTTGGAGTGTTGATTTTTAAATTATATCCCAAATCTTTTGCAAATAAAGATAAGTCTTTGAGTTTATCCATATCGGGCAGATCGTGCACGCGGTACACAAAGGGTATAGTTTCTTGATTCTGTTCTTTTCGATGCATAAATTCTGCAACTGCTTTATTGGCCAGTAACATATATTCTTCTATCAACAGGTGGGTATCCGATCTGGTCTTTTCATAAATGGAGATCGGCATTCCTGTGGTCGGATCCAGGTTGAATTTATACTCGGGAGATTCAAAACCTATCGAACCATGTTCAAATCTTTTCTTTCGTAAATGCTTTGCAATTTTATTGAGCTGGCTCAGTTCTTTGTGGAACAAACCGTGGGATTGATCCAGGGACTCCTGGGCATTTTCATATGTAAATCGATGATTGGAATGAATAACCGATTTACCGATCCAGGTATGGATGATTTTATAGTTGTGCAGGTTAAATGTAAAAGCCACCGAAAAAGTCAACCGATCCACCTGGGGCATGAGTGAACAAACATTGCCGGAAAGCACCTCAGGCAACATGGGTAACGCACGATCCACCAGATATACCGATGTGGATTTAGCAAATGCTTCCTGGTCTAATACAGAACCTTCTTCTAGATAATGCGATGCATCGGCGATGTGCACTCCAACTTCAATATTTCCGTCCGGTAAAATTTGATAAGAAAGTGCATCATCAAAATCTTTTGCGGTTTCGGGGTCTATGGTAAATGTATCGATCGATCTAAAGTC
Source organism: uncultured Saprospiraceae bacterium (assembly GCA_937867195.1). GTDB lineage: Bacteria > Bacteroidota > Bacteroidia > Chitinophagales > Saprospiraceae > JADJLQ01. Next base: position 2,169 of record CALMKY010000214.1, read on the forward strand.
TCTGCGGTCCGGCCATTCAAGATTGTCTTTCATCGAAGCGGCACGGTCCCGGGCAATTTGATTAGCCTCTTCACTAAATTCAAGGGCAAAGCCATTATTAATTAATATAGCTTTCATTTCCGTATCGATCACGGAGTTTTTATCCATTACCTCGATGACTTTACCT
>CALMKY010000215.1 GCA_937867195.1 uncultured Saprospiraceae bacterium
ATAATCAGGTAATACGTACCACCTTTTTTTCTTGCATATTTAATTACATCTTTGACTCCGATGATGCCTGTTCCTAAGATGGCAGATTCATACTTTTCGTTTCCGGGTTTGGATGATTTCACTTCGTCCTTTACATGCATCAGCTCGAATCTGCCCGGATATTTTTTAAGAACATCAAGTGCTTTACCACCGCCATTGTACATATTCCCGATATCGATTTGCTGTGCTACGAGTGTGCTATCGGTATTGTCCATGATATGATCCATGACTTGTTTGTCTCCTAACCGGGACGAGAATTCAAAATCATGATTATGATACCCATATCGAATGCCTTGCGACTTACAATATTCTCCAGCGACATTAAAACCATTCAGAAATTTTTTGAGATCATCCAGGTTCTTTCTCAAATTGATATCGAGCCAAGGGGAGATGATGAATTTCTGACCGGCTGTGATCGCATCTTCAACGGTTGTTTTCCAGAGATCGCTGAGTTGTTTTGTCTCCATGTTATAATGCTGCGCTCCAAACTGGGTATGTCCTGAACCCATGGTCATCCCCTGGTCAGCCAATAATTTTTTCCAATCCATAGGACTGTATTTATAAAATTGTCTGGTTTGAGCGTTGTACCCGGCATGCTCACAATCTTTGTATCCCATTTTAGCCAATGCTTTGATGGTACCGGCCGCATCTTTATTCATATCCTCCCGAACTGAATACAGTTGGAGGCTTACAATAGCTGGTTTGTCCATTCCAAGATTCAAATCCATATTGGAAGATAAAGCCAGTGCACCCAGAGAGGTGGTTTTGATAAAATCGCGTCTTTGCATTATAAAAAGAGTTTTAAGAATTTAAATATAGTCATATGATCAGAAATAAAAAATATTTTTTACTTGACCATTTTCCAATTAATCTACGGTCGGAACTTAATTTCATAAATTAAAGTTAATTCGCTGACGATACCCTATACGTGCCCGGTCGGGGCTGCACAATCATTGACCGATTTCCGTTAATATTGTGTACATAAATCACACAGCCATGAAAAATTTCGTGTTCACTTTTCCCCTTTTATTTTGTTTCCATCTAGCCTACAATCAATCTTTACTTCTCAAAGGCGGCCTCAATTATGCTAATCTCAGTAAGGCATCGGTATCGCAGTTTAATTCATCCTCCCGCTCAGGATGGTTTATCGGCGGTGGCCTTGTACCGGGTAATGGTTTCTTACGGTTTAATTCCGAGATTTTATATTCCAAACAAGGTTATGATTTTAAAAATGGAAATACTACCGGTAAAGTGGACCTCCAGTATCTATTATTACCTCAGACCATCGGAGTGTATATAGGCCCGGTGCAGATACACGCAGGATTGCAATTTGGCTTTTTGCTTAATAGTCAGGGTGACACTACTTCCACTACGGGCACTACAGGCGATATAAAATCAGTGCTTAAACAAATTACTAAACTCAATTTTTCTGCAATAGCCGGTGCCGAGTTTAGCCCTGTCGAAGCCTTGTTAATAGGAATCCGGTACAATCATGCTCTTGGAAATATACTTCAGAAAGATGCCGTCACCGGTAATACTGTTTTCGCTCCGGACAAAAATTTGAAAAGTAATTTATTGCAGTTGTATGTGGGACTGAGGTTTAAAGGGCAGTGAAGAAATGTTCCATCTTCATGCTTCATACATTTTATCAATTTCATTTTGATATCGTTCTACAATTTTTTTCCTGATCGGTTTCATACTGCTAGTTGCCAATCCATTGTCTGCTGTCCAATCTTCAGGGCATAAATAGAACTTGCGGATACGTTCATGACTTTTTAATTGGGGGTTCATATCAAAAATAATTTTTTCGTAATGATCCTGTACTTTGATATTGTGCACCATATAAATCGGAGATGTCCAATGAATGTGCTCTCGATCACACCACGCATGCAATATGTCATAGTCGGGGACAATCAAGGCTGTCACAAAGGGTTTCTGAAAACCCAAGATCAAACACCGAAGGATGAATGGAGACGAACAAAAAAACTGTTGTACCGGGGAAGGAGCGATGTAGATCCCTGGTGAAGTCTTGAAAATCTCCTTTTTACGATCCGTAATTTTTAAAAAATACTGATCTACATATCGGCCTACATCCCCTGTCCTGAAATAACCATCTTCGGTAAAAGAATCCCGGGTGAGCTGAAGTTGATTCCAATAACCGGGCATGATATTAGGACCTTTGACCAATACTTCTCCTTCTTCATTTGTATCTGCATCAATTTTTACATTTACCCCGGGGATCGGCAAACCAACGGTACCAAACTTATTAAGACCCGGTTCAAATCGATTGGCACTGATAAATGGAGCGGCCTCTGTCATACCATATCCTTCCACTATCTGGATACCTGTCGCAGAGATGAGTTGACTGATCTTTGGAGACAATGGTGCTGCACCGACGACCATGTATTTAAGATTGCTCCCCAATGCTTTCTTCCAATGATTCAATACCAATGTGCGGGCTAAAAATAATTTAAGTCTATATCCCGGTCTGAAAGAGGTATCAAATGGGATGTAACGTTCCCCAATCTTAAGACTCCATTCAATGATCTTTCTTTTTAAATCCGTTCGCTTTAATTTTTCCGCTTCTACATAATTAATCATCTTCTCCAATACTCTCGGCACCGATGTACAAAACAAGGGTTTTACTTTTTTAAAATCTTCTGTCAGGGAAGTCCTGGCATCACTGAAATAAACAGAAAACCCAGCAGCTAAATACGTATAGGCCATGACCCGTTCAAATACATGTGAAAACGGTAAAAAGCTCACGACTTTGTCTCCTGGTTCGATGGGCAGAAAATAGAGAATCGATTTAATATTAAAGACGACATTGGCATGAGTCAGCATGATGCCTTTCGGGACACCAGTACTACCGGACGTATATAAGATAGCAAGTAAATCATCCGGGGCAATCGTCTCTTTAATATCATTCAGCCCGTTAAATTCAGAATGGATGATTTCTTTAGAATGAAAAGGATCAAAAAAATGATCCTGCTCACTGGCATCCAGGTGTACCACGAGGATGGGCGTAGAATCTATCCCGTTTATCGAATGATCAAATTTATTTCTTTGTGTCATATTATAACAGATGCACATAGCCGGTTGGACCTCGGATGATATGTATTTTATTTCATCTTCTGTCGAAGAAGGATGGACCGGCACGACAACCAATCCTATCTGTTGACAGGCAAAATCAATGACGATCCATTCGTAACGTCCACCAAACGGAACGATCAGGACTTTTTGACCTTTCCTGAATCCTTGTGAAACAAACCA
>CALMKY010000216.1 GCA_937867195.1 uncultured Saprospiraceae bacterium
TTATTCTCGAAATAATCAATACTGGAAGGGTCGCTTTTATCTACCAGGATGTCCGCAATGGCTTCCTGGATGACAGGGTTTTTCTCATCTTTATAAATGGAGGCATACGACTTGGCTTTCACAGGGTCTATCATTTTCATTGCCTTGATGGCTTCACCGATGACGATGTAGGCACTGTCGGCTTTCAATATCTGGTCCAGATCCGATTCAATATTGGCAGGATCATTTGACGACAGTACTCCTATTGACGCTGCTCTAACCTGTGAATGTGGATCGTGGTGTGATAGTGATTTTAAAAGCGATATGTCTTCAGGCTTTAAGGACGGCGGATAATCGAGGGCTCTCAAGCGAATATTCCAGTATGGATGTCTTACTGCCTGCAACCAGATATCATGATAGTCTTTATCTTCATTGAGCGCTGAGAGTGCTTCAAGTTTTAAATTATAGTTATTTGATTTATTCCATAGAGTTTTATATTCAGAAGCGGTAAGTTCAGGTTCTGTCCACTCCACAAGCAATACGCGATCCGGGTCTACCACGACCAGGGTGGGTTTGTCTTTTGAAGCAATGTCCAGCGTCTGTTCTCTTTGCTGCATCCATACCCGTTCACGCGAAATGGTACCATCTGCATGATGGATGTCCACATCAATAGGCAATGTAAAAGCATAGGGATATTTTTTGTTTTGAGTTTGCTCCAGTTTAATAGTAACTGATTTATTCAATTCATCGTAATCAGTCGTGTATTTTATAGACGGGTGTCCATCATCCAGATACCATTGATCAAAAAACCAATGCAAATCCTCGCCGGTTGTTTCTTCGAAAGCCAGCCGGAGATCGTGGACTTCTACAGATTTATAGGCATTCCTGGTCAGATAACGATGCAGAGCAGTAAAAAATGCATCATCACCGACATAATTGCGCAACATATGCAATACCAAACCACCTTTGTTATAACTGTGGGCATCAAACATGTTTTCTTTATTTTCATACCGGTAGTCGATGAGGTCGTGGGCTTTACCAATGGATACTGAAGAAAGGTAGCCATTGAGTGATTCTTCACGATGTCGATCGGCTTCCATCTTTCCATACTGATGCTCCATCCATAAATATTCTGAATAGTCCGCAAAGCCTTCATTGAGGGTAAGATTGGACCAGGATTCGCAGGTCACATAATCCCCAAACCAATGATGAAACATTTCGTGTGCGACGATATAGTCATTGGGTTCGTCGATGAGTTCTTTATGGGTTTTTTCTATAAAATCGCCAAATACCACGGCGGTGGTGTTTTCCATAGCACCACTTACATATTTTTTGACAATGATCTGGCTGAATTTCTTCCATGGATATTTTAATCCAAGTTTTTCACTGAAGAAAGAAAGCATCTCAGGTGTATGATTAAATATTTCCCTTGCATATGGTCCGTATGGTTTATCTACATAGTATTGCAATGGAATATCTTGCCACTGATCGTTTGTAACAGAAAATGGTCCTGCGGCAATCATAACAAGGTAAGGAGCAATCGGTTGGTCCATGACCCATGTATCGGTGATGGTGTGATCTGCATTTTTTACGGAAGCTGTTTTCAACCCATTGGATAAAGTCACCATGGTATCCGGCACCGTAAAACTAATATCTACGGTCATGCGTTCATTGGGTTTGTCGACTGTCGGAAACCATCTGCTATTGTATTCGGTTTCTCCCTGAGACCAGATTTGCGATGGAAGGTTAGGTTCGTTATTATGAGCATTGATAAAGTAAAGGCCATTGTCATCGGTAATCGCTGCCGAACCACTGGTTTGATTTTCGCTTGGCATCCCTGTATAATCAATGGTTAGCGTGATGGTGTCTTTTTGAGTATATTTTTTACCAAGATTTATTTTAAGGAGATCATTTTTATAAACATAATGAAGTACCTGGTTATTTAAAATTATACTGTTGATCTCCATGGTTTTGGCATCGAGTTCGACGGTATCTACGGTATAAAATACAGGTGTCATTTTTATTTTAGCAATACCCATGACCCTTTCTTTCTGCCAATCAAACCTAAGATTAAGGGATGTATGCAGTAAATCCCATCGACGGGTGTACGAAGGTTTGTAAGGTATGGCAGGAGCGTTGGTGACTACGGTTTCATCCTTTTCGGGCGTTACGGTGAGTGTATCCAATAATTTGTTTTCTACGAGCTCTGTGCCGGCCGTGTCTTCGATAACAGGTCTGATGACGGTCTTGGCTGTTTTATTTGCTTGACTACAAGAAAAAAAAATGAATGCAGCTATCAAGACACCTAAATTATATTTCATACAAGTAAACTGAGTGAGTATTGATTAAAGTTAAATTATTTATTTGGTAGTGGGTTCTGCTTTGTCTGAATAATACCATGCTAAGATCGCTGCTGTGGTTACCAATCCTGCGCATACGATCGGGGGAAGGAAAGTAAATTTTATTTGAAAAATAAATGCAATGGCAAACACAATCATCTGCAATCTCAAGATTGCTTTAAAATGTGTACGGCCAACCTCATTTCTCAGCAAATACAGGTTGAGCAGAGCCGAAAATAAAAATAATAAAGTAAAACAAATGCTGACGCCGGTAAACAGGTCATACATACTTCGTTGCATTCCTAGACCTACGTTTTGCTTATAGTTGACCATCAGGTCGACCAATTGCTTTTCAGTATCGTTGCTTGCTTTGGGGGACGAAAAAAAGCTGAGTGAATGAAAAAAAGCACTCAAAAACTGTAAGGTGATTAGTGAAAACACAAAATTGCGGAACATAAACCGCAAAAATAACTATAATCTATTCACAAGTTATAATTGGAGAATAGACCGATACAGGAAATATGTATTTTTCGTGCAATATCCCGCTGGAAGGGGGAGCTCATAGAATCCCTAATTTTCTTAAAAACATAATAAAGAAGTGACTCAAAGTCCATGCAGGGCCGACGGATCAATTATTTGGTATCACAGATTTCAATCTGCATAAAATAAAAAACTGGATATCACCCGATTTGATGATCGGATCATTTCCAGTCGTTTTCTCGAAGCCGATGAATCAAAAGATCATCTGACTACTTTTTGACTAAAAGTCTCTCCGTGATGGCTCACTTCAATCAGATAGTCTCCTTTAGGTAATTCAGACAGGTTAAATCTTTTTTCAATAGAGACTTGATTTTTATACGTTTCGTTAAATACATCTTTGCCGCTGGCATCGCGTATGACGATGTTGACCTCCGCTCCTTGTGACATCAGGTTAAGATCTACAATTTGCATATCGTGAATGATAAAATGGGGCTTATAGATCGTCGATTCATCGGTCAGGATTAACTTTCCTTTTTCAATCGTAACTTTCTGAGAATTTATTTTTTGGTTGTCTTCGAGTACCAGAGTGTATTCTCCTTCTACCACGTTTTTAAGATTGTATTTGGTGATTCTGGATATTTTTTCGTTAAAGATCGTATTGCCGTGTATACTGCGCAAGGTGACATCGATCGATGGAGACTTCCATTTTTCATTATCTATGATGATCCATTTGTTGGATACAGAATAGGATAATGGTGAAGAAGCACGGAGTACGGTACTAACCGCTACGAACAACAGGATTGCAACTAAATTTTTCATGATATTAAGAATTTATTTTTTTGATGACAAATGGATTTCAGGCTTATTGCATTCAACAAGCTTTATTTTTTACCTCAGTGAATCTTTATGGAATAATTGAATAACCGTAAAAATCACAAAAGGTTACAATCTTATCTCAGGAGTCTTTTTTATTTTTCAATACAAATCATTAAACGATGACCGGTATTGAATAGTATTCGCAAATTGTATCATAACGAATACATAAACAATGACACAATATTAAATGCGGAGTTGCATCGTTGTCAATACTGATAGACCAAACAATTCATTTATATCGACTAAAATAAATAAACAATGGTCTAAATCAACTAACCGACCTTTCATTTTTGATTAAGGTTCAATGCATTAGAATATACTTTCGCATCATTGTAATAACCGATTAAAAAATTATTAATTTAATGTGAAAGAACGTTAAGTCTTTTAAGAGCAATCTTGATCTGATACTGTTTTATCCATTGCTTTCACTATTGTTCGATTTTGATACAAACATGTCCATTATTCAAAACACGGTTACTATCTTCAGCAGCAGGAAACATAAAATACATGAATAGGAGAAGCTTGATTAAAAATATAATTGCTCTACCGGCAGTATCACCCATCAGCAGGATTGCATCGAATACTAAATCGAAATCGAATCGTTTATCATTAACGAGCAGATTAAAATCCAGTCTCAATGCATTTTCTTTTGATGCGCCCTTAAAAGATAAATCAATGGATATTTTTGATATGCTCAGGTGGGCTGCCGACATCGGTTTTCAGGCCGTCGACATCACCGGCTATTATTTTGATGGCTATCCCCATAAGCCGGAACCATCCTATTTATATCGAATCAAGAGACAGGCACATGCGTTGGGTATCGAAATCAGTGGCACCGGCATTCGCAATGATTTTACCATACCGGAGAAAGCACTACGAATGAAAGAAAAGGAAAGAGTTATGGACTGGATACATGTGGCTGCCGATCTGGGAGCACCTGTACTCAGAATTTTTGCAGGACAAGAAAAAAGAGAAGGATATACCCGTGCTCAGGTCAACGAATGGTTTATTCAGGATGTATACGACTGCGTCCGGGAAGGACAATCCAACGGGGTCATCATAGGTCTTCAAAACCACAACGATTACATGATCAATAGTGTCGTCGTAACGGAGATAATGAATGCGATTACCAATCCATGGTTTGGCCTTATCCTCGATACAGGATCCTACCGACAGGAGGACCCTTACAAAGCAATTGAAAAGACCGCAAGCTATGCGGTAAATTGGCAAGTAAAAGAAAAAATATTTGTCGATGGCAAAGAGGTCGAAACAGATATTCCCAGATTGTTTTCAATCATCCGCCATTCAGGTTATCATGGATATGTGCCCATCGAGACGCTTGGTGCCGGGGATCCTAAAACCAAGATCAAAGCATTGTATGATCAAGTCATACCGGAACTGATCAAATAGTCTTTATAAACTTAGGAGGCTTACGAGCTTTGGTAATTTGTTCAAAAGCATACGCGATATGGATCAATTTTTCTTCGTCATATGCTGTACTCATAAATGACATGCCGATCGGCAATTCATCGATAAAGCCCATGGGCACAGTAATGCTCGGATAACCTGCCACCGCCGCTATACCATATGCACCATATCCGGTCCATCGGTCACCATTGATTTTGTCAATACACCAGGGTGCACCTGTAGCCGGTCCTATCAAGGCATCCAGATGATGGGTCTTTAATAAATCATCCATAACTTGCTTAGCTTTATCGTGACTATTTTTTAATGCAGTCAAATAGGCTGGAGTCGAAAGATCGGACAGGGTATCCGATGCTAGGAACGTTTCCTGCATAAAATAAGGCATCGTGCTGTCTCTGTGATCATTATTATACTGAATCAGGTCTGTCAGCGATTTACTGGATACAGGATGAGAAGCAAGATATTTATTGATTCCATCTTTAAATTCATAACGCAATACATTGGTTTCATCATTTCCAAGATCATCATTGGGTTTATTAAAATCGACTTCGATGATGGTGGCGCCTTTTGATTTCATATTTTCCAATGTATCATGTAATAATTTATCAATCTTCTCATGCTTTTTCAAAAAAGTCTTATCAATTCCAAACCGTTTACCGGACAAGGAAGCCTGATCGAGTTGGCTTATGAAATCCGGTTTGCCTTTAAACGGATTTCGTTTGGTTACAGGATCGTTCTCATCAATACCACTTAATAAGGCAAGCAGGACGGCTGCATCTTTGACGGTGCGTGCCATCGGCCCGGCGGTATCCTGAGTCCTGGAGATGGGTATGATTCCGGATCTACTCCAAAGCCCTACTGTAGGTTTGATGCCTACGATACAACACATACTGGATGGGCAAGCGATCGATCCATCTGTTTCGGTACCGATTGCAATGGTGCATAAATTGGCAGCCACGGATGCTCCCGAACCACTACTCGATCCGCAAGGACTGCGATCCATGACATAAGGATTCAAGGTCTGACCTCCCCGACTGCTCCACCCACTGCTTGATCTGCTGCTTCTAAAATTAGCCCATTCACTCAGATTCGTTTTACCTAAAATAACAGCTCCTGCGGATTTCAATTTTTCAATGATAAATGCATCCCGGCTTGCTTTGTTGTCTTTTAACGCAAGCGATCCCGCAGACGTCGACATCTTTCCGGTGACATCAATATTGTCTTTTACCAATACCGGTATCCCATGCAATGCGCTTCGAATCTTTCCCGATTTGAACTCAGCATCCAACGCATTTGCATCCTTCAATGCGTCGGGATTGACTTCAATTACCGAATTAATTTTAGGGCCGGATCTATCTATTTTTGAGATCCGATCGAGGTACCATTGTGTAGCTTGTGAAACCGTCAAACTTTTAGAATGATACATTTTTTGCAATGCATCCAGGGTAATTTCAGATAAATCCAATGCGTTGGAAATTGTATTCCGATCCGGATTACAATTGGCCAAAATAAAGCCGGAACCCGCCAGGGTTATGATTCCATGATGTAAAAACTTTCTTCTTTTCATATCTATATTAAATATAACTAATTTACTTCATCACGATCAGACCATTCATAATTCGGGGAGAAAACAATGTGCTTTTCGGAGGAAGTATTTTGTCTATCCCAAGGACCCGGGATGTCTTCAACGGGGGAAGTAAAAAAATATAATCCTGTGCGTATTGAGTTTGCAGATCGTGCAGATTCGTTTTGCCTTCCAGGGTTTCCTGGTACAACACTCTTTTACTTTTAGTTTCATCCGAAATGTCGAATATGTTTTGAACAATTTCACGGGTAAATGTATGATTCAACAATTCACCGGATGGACTCGTTAGCTTAAATTGATAAAACCGGCGTTGATGAATCAAATGTACATGTGTATGATTCTTTATTTTTTTTACTTCTTTCCAGTCATGGGTGATGGACTTCAGTCTTTCGATGATGACTTCATCAGATTGATTTTTTCTTTTTTGTATAATTCGATAAAAAGAACCGATTCGAATATGATCAGGCGTAAAGTAAACTGTGAGAATGCTATCGTGGGCATATCCGGGCTTTCGATGAGCCATGGAAGCAAAGCGATGGTGACCGTCCGCGATCAACGCATGGTTAATTTTTTTAAATAATTCAATGATGTTAACCATCGTGTTTAAATTCCTAATAATCCATATTTGATGAGTCGTTTTTTTATCGGGATAATGAATCTTGAGAATGGGTTTATGCGATGTAACCCAATTGACCAGTATAGTATTGAGGGTTATATTTTTATTTATGAGTATGGATACCGGCTTGATCATTGCCGTGCGAACGAAGTTTAACGCTTTATGCAATATTTCCTTTTGCTTTATCGTCTGTTCGATTCTTACTATTTTTTTATTTCTATAATCATCCAATGCAGTCAACGCCACCAAGCCTATGGAATCAAACCCCTTTGATTTTACCCGAAGGATGTACAAAGCAGGATTTTCATCGTACCGGATAAACAAACCCTGACCAAATACACTGCTGAAGTCATCACGCATTTTTTTATAGAATTCTGAATCAAACTTCACTTTTGTCTTATCAGGAATAAAGCCGGCAAAAGGGAATATTTTCATTTAATTAAATAAAGAGAGTGAATCTATAAAAGTAATAAACTGAATTGAAAATTCATACCGTTGCCAAACTTTGGCAGAACCGTGACCTGTTCAGATTCAACATAACTCATAAAAAAACCGATTATCTTGCAGGTATGTTGATTTTTCTAATCATCCTTTTTGTACATCTTCAATCTTTTTCAGACCAAAGTCTTGAAAATCAAAAGCCGACCATCTCTTTTACGTTCGATGATGGTTCGACAGAGGATATGGGACCATTTCGTCTTGCAAGCTGGAATCAAAGGATATTGGATCAGCTGAGCAAACATCGACTCAAAACAATTCTATTTTCGACAGGTCAAAATAAATCAACTGCCCGTGGAAGGTATGTATTGAAGTCCTGGAACGATGCCGGACACTCAATAGCAAACCACACCTTTAGCCATCCCGATTTTAACAGCGAAAAAAATGGCCTTAAAAAATTTCGAGAGGAACTGCTGCGCAATGATGATATTATTAAACAATACACCCATTACATTCAATACTTTAGATTTCCTTATCTGAAAGAAGGAGATACTCAGGAGAAGGTAGACGGTTTCAGGGCCATCTTACGAAATCATGGATATCAAAATGGTCATGTAACCGTCGATGCGTCTGACTGGTATATTTCAAGCCGATTGTTGAAAAGGTTGAAAGATAATCCCAAAGCCGATATTTCAGGTTTCCGGGCCTATTACAAACAACATTTAATGAATCGGGCTTTATTTTATGATTCAATATCGACCTGTATCGTTCATCGCAAAATACATCATGTGATCTTATTGCATCATAACCTTGCTGCCGCTTTATTCCTGGATGACTTAATTCAATACTTTAAAGAACATGGCTGGAATGTCATCGATGCCACCGAGGCTTATCAAGATGAAATTTATCAAACCGTCACGAAGGTGATTCCTGCGGGAGAAAGTCTGATTTGGTCAATGGCAAAACAAACCGGAAAATTTGAAGACGTCTTACGATATCCAGCGGAAGATGGAATCTACGAGAAGGATGGAATGGATCGATTGGGCCTGTAATTCAAAAATGAATTAATTTACTCCGCAATCCGTTATTTCGATCATGCGCATTTTAATCCAGAGAGTTTCATCCGCCAGTGTCACCGTTGAAGGTGAAATCATTGGTAAGGTCGGTCAGGGCATGCTCATTCTACTCGGCATCGAAACAGAAGATAACGATGATGATATCGATTACCTCGTCAGGAAAATAATCGCACTTCGGATCTTTGAAGATGAGCAAGGTGTCATGAATAATCCCATCAAAGAAATCAGCGGCGAAATATTAATCGTAAGCCAGTTTACATTGCATGCTTCAACTAAAAAAGGCAATAGGCCAAGTTATATAAGAGCAGCCAGGCCCGAGATAGCCATTCCACTTTATGAAAAATTTGTGGAAGCTTTAAGGTCTGAGAACATCAAGATTGAAACGGGCAGATTTGGTGCGATGATGCAGGTCACATTGATTAATGATGGTCCCGTCACGATCTGGATGGATAGTAAGAACAAAGAATAATCAGATCACTGCAATGTTAATTCAAATGATTATCAAATAACTGTACTATATGCCTTGAAATGTAGAAATTTGCGTTAGATACTTGCTCCGGGTATCGAGTATAAAAAATGTATGACTAAACTCTGGCAAAAATTACTTTCTGTGACCAACCCTACTGGACAGGAAATCAGTGAAGGTAGATATAAGCTGGCAAAAAGATTGTGGATGATCGTGTTGTCCGGTATTTTGGCCATCCTCTTGTTCTTTGTCTATCTATCCTTTCAGGATTTGCCCACTTTCGAAGAATTAGAAAATCCTGATTATAAATTTGCGACCGTCGTTTACTTTAATAATAATAACGAAATGGGCCGTCTTTTTAAGCAAAATCGAGTCGGCATTAATTATAAAGACCTTTCACCACATCTCATCCATGCACTCAATGCTACAGAAGATCTGCGATTTAATGAACACAGCGGTATCGATTTTGAAGCGCTGGCCCGTGTCATTGGCCGCAGAATCGTATTGATGCAAAAAGCCCAAGGTGGAGGTTCTACGATTACTCAACAGCTAGCAAAGCTTCTGTATTCCAATCGTGATTTCAGAGGCATGGGGACGATTAAGAAAACCTGGTATCTGTTCAATATCAAACTGAAAGAATGGATCACCGCCGTCAGGCTCGAAAGAGCGTATACAAAAGAGGAAATCATAGCAATGTATCTCAATCAGGTAGATTTTATCAACGACTCGTATGGCATCAAATCTGCAGCTGAGACTTATTTTAATGTTTCACAGGATTCACTCAAAATAGAACAAGCTGCAACTTTGGTCGGCATGCTTTCAAACCCGTATGCATATAATCCAAAGAAATTTCCAAAACAATCTCTCGCCAGAAGAAACCTGGTCTTGGACCGTATGTCGACTGCCGGCTATATAACCAATAACCAACGAGATTCATTGAAAAAAATTCCTCTGAACTCAGTCTTTAAAAGAAGAGATCTTTCGGAAGGTAACGCACCCTATTTTATGGTCGAGCTTAGTAAATGGTTACAGGATTTATTAAAGCAAGATTATATGAAAAAACCGGATGGTGATCATTATGATATTTATAAAGACGGCTTGAAAATATTTACTACCATCGACCCGGTCATGCAGGAATTAGCAGAAAAAGCGGTAGCCACCCACATGCCTAAATTACAGAAATCGTTATTCCAGGCCTGGAAAAATACCGATGTATGGACATTCGATGCTGATGAAAAACAAAAAGAGATTCGCAAATACAAATTGCAAAGCCTGGTAAGAGAAAGTGACCGGTTTCAAAATATACGGGATAAATATCTGGCGGTCCTCACAGATAGCATTGATCGTAAATATGATCTTAACCTGACCGATAACGATATACTGCGCATGCTCGATGAGGATGCGCACACCGGAAAGCTCAATGAATATGTCAAACAAAAGTCTCTTTCGGTGGAACGACGAGCCAAATATGACAAGCTCATGGATGACAAAATATGGTCCCAGGTAAAATCAGCCTGGAATAAAACCATTGCTGAATCTGACAAACAATTCAATGCAAGAATCAGGATGAAAATCTTTGATTACAATCCTAAGCACGAAAAAGATACAGCTATGACTCCATTGGATAGTGTAAAATACATGGCGATGTTTTTACAGACAGGCAGTATGGCCATCGAGCCGGGTACCGGAAAGATCAAAACATGGGTCGGCGGTACAGACCATCATTACTTTAAGTTTGATCACGTGACAAGCGATCGGCAAGTTGGTTCTACCTTTAAACCATTTGTGTATGCTTCAGCCGTCGGATTCAAAGCAATATCTCCTTGCACCCAGATCGTAGACAGACCGTATACTATATCTCCTGGTGAAGGCAGCTTTAGATTGGCATCTCCCTGGTCGCCACACAAT
>CALMKY010000217.1 GCA_937867195.1 uncultured Saprospiraceae bacterium
TGAATATGAAGTTTTATAACGATGACCGATGTCTGCACCGCGAAGATTTCAGATCTGATTACTGGAGATAAGAGATTGATTTGATTAATTGCATGGATAGCCTGGGCTTGAATGAGTTTGGGCTATTTTGTTTTAAGGATCTTTTAGTTTTGCTTATTACAAGGTTACCATGACGGATGTACAAAAAATCTACCGATTATCTTTTTTAATAGTTGCATGCCGACGAAGTGGTAACTTTAGTTAAAAAAAATTTATGAAAAAGTCAATATTTAATTACGCATTCATGATCATCGGTTTAATGACTTTATTATTATTCAGCTTTACGATTGTCTACGACGAAAAAAAGGATGAACAGGATGTTAGGAATTTAGTGAATAAAATATTTACCATTGCCGGGCAACAAGATATGAAGACAGTTGAATCATTTCATCTCAAATCACCTAAGTTTTCTAAGTGGGATGATCAATATCCGGATATCATGGACTACGATCAAAATACAGTCAATGAGAAAGAAGCTTTTTCTGCATTAAAAAATTTTACTTTTCAAATACCAATCAATAAAGTCTCCATTTGGGGCAAGACGGCGATTGCAGCTTTTCTTATCCATGGGGATGCAACCGTAAATGGTAACCCTCTACACTTCAGTGCAAGAGGTACGTTGGTTTTTGTAAAGGAACATGGTCAATGGAAAATCGTGCACGAGCATTTTTCACCCTATACAAAACAATAAAGTTTGTTGATGATTCGGGTTAACGGTTATTGAGTATCCAATGCTTTGAGATCAATTGAATCTTTCAAAAGTATAAATTGATCGGATTGCTATTCGGTATGTGGAGACTATTCTCCCCGGATATAGTCTTCTGCCGTGAATATCTTTTCAGACGTATCCAGTCGCATAGGAGTCTAAATTTATTCGAAAATATCAGCCCAACTGTTCTTTTTCTTTCTGTACCCAATCCTCTCTGATGGGATTAAAGCAATCAAGAAAAGTCACTTTCGTGAGTGAACGTCCGGAGTGAGGTACATTTCCCGGGATATAGGCTGTCATCCCGGGTTTCATATGCATTTCTTCGTCACCGATTTTAAATATGATTTCGCCTTCCAGCAAGTGTGACCACTGCTCATGCGGATGCTGATGTTCAGGTAGTATACAATCCGCTTCAATCGATAAATATCCAAACATCATTTTATCTGAGTAGGCGATAGGCCCGGCTATCCCATCCCAAATCTTCACTGCCGGCATTGATTTAAAGTCTATAAATGGCATGCTATTAAAAAGTTTTGATTAAATGTACGATTATCTGATTGAATCTGTAATTTTGAAATCAACTGAAATTGAAACTTAAAATGAAAAAAATATTTCTTTCTTTTCTAATCCTTTTTTTAAGTATATCATTGAATGCACAGACCACGAAACAAAAAATCAATGGGCCTTTAAAACCCATTCCTTCTCCACCACCTGCCAGTCAACCCCCGCAAAGTCCAAATACTTCTCCTATACCCGGCAATACTCCATCATCGATCCCTTCTACAATCCCAAATCCACCTGCCTCTACAACACCATCGCAAACTCCCGCCCAGACACCCAGCACCGGGAGTAAATCTACTAATCTACCGGTCATTAGTGGTACCGATCAGGAGCAGATCAGCCAAATTATGCAACGAGTGTTTGATGCAATGCGCAATGTGGATACTACCGGATTGAGAGCTTTTTTTGATCCCAACTGTTCATTGTTAACGCCATCCATGAATAAATACAATCAAATGGTGTTAGCAAAAGAATCGATCAATGATTTTATCAATTTTGTCGGTTCCCCCAGAAAAGAGTTCGTAGATGAAAGAGTCATTAAAAATAATATTCAGATCGATGGACCAATGGCGAGTGCATGGGCAGACTACAATCTATACATTGACGGAAAAATATTGCATTGTGGAGTCGATGCTTTTCAATTGTATAAATCAGATACTGGCTGGAAGATTTTTGGATTGGCGGATACCCGAAGGAAGTCCGGCTGTAATCCTGATCCAAAAGACGAAGTAGCGACCTTCCTGGATAAATGGCACAGCGATGCAGCCAATGCAAATGCAGATTCTTATTTTGGTGCAATGACGGCCGATGGAATTTTTCTGGGTACCGATGCGAGTGAAAGATGGACCAGGGAAGAATTCCGAGCATGGGCAAAATCAGCTTTCGATGCCCGCAAGACATGGAATTTTAAACCATCCAAAAGAAATATCAATCTTGAAAGCAATAACAGTTTGGCCTGGTTCGATGAACAATTATCAACCTCAATGGGACCTTGCCGGGGATCCGGAGTTTTGGTGAAGACCGGTGATGGTTGGAAAATAAAACAATACAACCTGGCAGTCGAATTGCCAAATGAAAAGCTATCGGACTATCTGAAACTCATTAAAAATTAGAGCGTAATCCTATATTTTGGGTTTTTTACCCCAGTATTCTCTACGCATAATGTAGACATAATTTGGTGCACTGTTGACCCCATAATTAATATTGAGTGCATTGACCAGGTGCCATCCTTGCTCACCAAGATAATTGAGTGCATCAATGACAGATGTAAAATTGATGACATTGCCTTTTTTGTCTCGAAGCCGGTACCG
>CALMKY010000218.1 GCA_937867195.1 uncultured Saprospiraceae bacterium
TGCTTTTATGAGTCGCATCGATGGCACGAATTTGTATCCAACATTTATTAAAAACGAACTAAGTGTACAGGATCCTAATATTCTGGTGGAGGAAAATGGGCGATTATGGACGGCTTATGTCAATCTGAATAAATTAAAAGTGTATGATCTGAGTAAATGGCAAAAAGATAGGCCACTCGATCCTAAGACAAACCTGATCTATGAAGATGATAATGTTTGTGGTCAAAAGCTTTATAAAGACAAAACAGGATTGATCTGGATGGGATTAAATGGTCATGGTTTGCGAAAATATTCTTTTGAGAATGAAAAATTCCATCACATAGCTCAAAATCATAGTATCAGAATGATCCTGAATAATCCACCCGATGGATTGAGAGTCGTTGCCTGGGATGGAGTATTTAATATCGATTCATCAAGTCAGTTGATTTTAAAGGATGCGCATTATGGATTTGGAAATGAATTGGATTTTTTTATTTCTAAATCCGGAGATTATTGGGAAACTAAACGAAGCGATCTGAAGTCCAGCGTAATATCTCAAATCGAAAAAACAGATTTTAGAACCCATCAAAAAAAGATTTATCAGGTCCATTTGAAAGGACTGTACAATCATAGTCAACATATTACAGAAGACCAGAAAGGACGATTGTGGTTTGGTGGCACGGGCGGTAATGTGGCTGTATTTGATCCTATGACCGAAACTATTAAGGAATTTAGATTGAATGCAACCAATTCTTTGCCTTTAACCGATGAAACTAATATTACGACCATCTATCATGATCCTATGGGTATTGCGTGGATTGGTACAGAAGCAGGTTTTGCCAAGGTAGAGTCGCCGGATATATTGATCACGACGCCAAAGGTAACAGGATATGCCAATGAGCTTACCAATAGAAATTCGCTCAATGAAAATCATATTGCCACGTTCCTCGATGATCCGGTCAATCATGATTTATTATGGATCGGTACCAAAGGAGGAGGACTCAATCTGTTGGATAAAAATACAGGTACGTTTACTCATATCACCACGGCCCAGGGTCTATGCAATGACGTCGTGTATGGTTTATTGCCGGATGAAAAGGGGAATATCTGGGGCAGTACGAATAATGGTTTGTTTTGCCTGTTGGCTAATACAATGAGAAAAGACAATTTTGAATTTCGTCATTTCACTGAAGCAGCGGGATTGCAAGCCGCTGAGTTTAATACGGATGCTTATCGCAAATTGCCCAATGGAGATCTTGCATTTGGCGGTGTAAATGGATTAAATGTTTTCAATCCAAAAGAAATCCTGGTCGATACTTTCATGCCTTCTATTTTCATAACAAAAATCCAGATCGGTAATAAACTTATTAGAGCCGGTGATGAAACAGGTATACTTTCTCATGCGATCGAATACACCCGGGATATCCGGCTCAGTCATGCACAGGATGTTTTTACACTTGAGTTTTCATCTCTGGATTTCCGAGCTCCCGATCAAAATAAATATCGATATCAACTGGTGGGTGCCGATGACACCTGGGTTGAGAGCGGAAACAGACGGGTGGTAACCTATTCTCATTTACCGGCGGGTCATTATACTTTTAAAGTGCAGGGAAGCAATAGCCTGGGAATATGGAATAATCAATTAAAGGAATTATCCATTACCAAGTTGCCGCCGTGGTACGCTTCGATGTATGCTTATTTATTATATGCAGCTCTTTTAGGATTGGGAGTCAGAACCTATTATCGATATAAACTCCATCAAACGCAAATGACTGCGCAATTGCAATTTGAACAAAACGAAACACAACGAATAAAAGAACTGGATAAAGTAAAAACTCATCTCTATACGAATATGACCCATGAATTTCGCACTCCCCTTACCGTGATACTGGGTATGGTGCAGCAAATCAGGAGGTCAGCAGCGGATCATTTAGAAACGGGACTCGATATGATTGAGCGTAATGGCAATAATCTTTTGCGACTGATCAATGAAATGCTCGATTTGTCAAAACTCGAAGCAGGTAAAATGGAATTGAAACTTATAGAAGGTGATGTGATTAATTTTATCCGATACATTGTCGAATCATTTCACTCTATTGCTGAAAGCCAGGAAAAGAAAATGCATTATTTGTCATCGATCGATTTTGTTATTGCAAAATACGATGCTGAAAAATTACGGCAAATCATAACCAACTTATTATCCAATGCATTGAAGTTTACTCCTAAAAAAGGTGACATCTATATCAGCATTTCATTGGAAAACGATCGCAATCTATCCATTAAAATAAAAGATACGGGCATTGGTATTCCCGAAGATCAATTGCTTCACATCTTTGATCGCTTTTACCAGGGAGATTCATCGCATACCAGAAAAGCAGAAGGAACGGGCATAGGTCTGGCATTGACAAAAGAATTGGTCCAATTGATGAATGGCACGATCAGTGTAAAAAGTCCACCCGTGGGAGCCAAGATTGGTTCTGAATTTAGTGTAATCCTCCCGGTAAAAATTATTCATGAATCGGGTGATGCAATCCATTTAATGGAAACAACACCGGTCGATTTTCCGACTATGGATGATGCAAATCCACCAACACAACTACAAGCTACAAACATGGGCAACAGTAAAAAAGAGTTGATCCTGTTAGTAGAGGATCATGCAGATGTAGTAGCCTATACGGCCAGCTGTTTGCAAGATTACCGATTGGCAGTAGCCAAAGATGGACAGGAAGGATTTGATATTGCCACCGGTCTTGTTCCGGATCTCATCATCACGGATGTCATGATGCCCAACATGGATGGATACGAAATGACACAAAAGCTCAGACAAGACGAGCGTACCAGTCATATCCCCATCATCATGCTGACTGCAAAGGCAGATATGGACAGCAGGCTTGAAGGCATAGAACATGGAGCTGAAGTGTATCTGGAAAAACCATTTTATGAAGCCGAGCTCAAAATAAGAATTAAGAAAATGCTTGAACAGCGTAGTCAACTGCAAAAAATATATTCCCAATGGGCGGGTATCAAACCTTTGGATCCAATCCTGGAAGATCCGACGATACCGGCCAAGGAACCGATACCCATATCGGTTATAGAAAGTGAGTTTATTAAAAAAATAAGATTCGAAATAGAAAAAAATCTTTCTGACGAAAACTTTAGCGTCGAGCAACTATCTAAAAATATTTTTATGAGTTACTCGCAAGTCCATAGGAAACTAAGTGCTATTACAGGTATCTCGCCCAACCAATATATCAGGCAACTCCGCCTTCAGAAAGCATGTGAGCTACTTAAAACTACCGAATTATCCATAGCTCAGATTGCCCAGGGTTGCGGCTTTAGTGATGGCAGTTATTTTGGTAAGGTTTTTAAACAGGAATATGGCAAGACTCCGATGGAATGGAGAGTAAGTTAAGTTATTATCAATCACTATTCTTTGATTGTGGGATGATTAGAATAAATGTAGCGCCGTTTCCTTTCTTTGTTTCTATTCGCATTTCACCTCCAAGAGCCTTATTATATCATACGCCAATGACAATCCGGTCCCGTCCCTTACCCCGTCGGTTTCGTTGTAAAAAAATGATTGGAAGACTTTGTCATTAATATAGTCAGGTATTCCGGGCCCCTTATCCTGCATCCTTATTTCTATTTTGTTTCCAGGATATTTGGTTGAGACTTTACTGATGATTTGAGTTCATTCTGACCGTCCAACTTCTGACTTTCGGATATCGTATTCTCCAACTATTGCCAACAAGCGACGAGACTTCGCTCGGCACAAGCATAAAAAGTATTGTTGACCGGATTACTATTTACTGTTTCAAGGATATTTGGTTTATTTATAACACTATGGTTACTCTTTTTCATCCAAAAGGAGAGGCCGTTTCTTAATATGTTTGTAAGACCTATTGCATTAATCCAAAAACCATCAAATTATTACCTGCAGCGATAGCGATTCTTTGGCGTCCATTTACTGTAAATGACATGGGGTTAGCGATGATCTGACCTCCGGTTTGAAATTGCCATTTTGATTTTCCGGTTACGGCATCCAGAGCATAAAAATTTCCCTCAGTGCTTCCACCAAATACCAGGCCGCCAGCAGTAGACAATAAGCCCGACCATGGTGGGGATTGTAATTTAAACTCCCATTTTATAATCCCGGTCGCCGGATCCAAAGCTTTTACAGCACCATAAGCATTGTCTCCTGGCAGCAGTTGTTCTCCGCCTCCCAGGAAAAATTGACCTGGTTTATAGTCGGTATCTTTTTTAAAATATAATGATCCCATCTCTCTCACTGACACATAAAACAAACCTGAAGTCTTGCTATAGGAGGGACTAAACCAGTTTGTAGCCCCTTGTAAACTCGGATACACCAGATTGCCTTTTTCAGTAGGTTCTTTTCCTTCAATGAGTATGGGCTTCCCTTTTGAATCAAGACCTTTGGCCCAGGTTTGTTTAGCATAGGCATTACCGGCAATAAATTCTCCGGTTTTACGATCCAAAACATAATAAAAACCATTGCGATTAGCTGATGCTAAGGTTTTACGGAGGACACCATTGATTTTCATATCAATCAATACAGGAATTTGATTTGCATCCCAGTCATGGGTATCGTGTGGGGTAAATTGAAAATACCACACCATTTTTCCTGTGGTAGGATTGATAGCGAGTACTGAACAAGAATATAGATTCTCTCCTTTTCTATGGTCACCATTCCAGTCTGGACCCGGATTGCCAATACCCCAGTACAATAAGTTTAATTCTTTATCGAATGATCCGGGTACCCAGGTAGGAGCACCTCCTGTTTTCCAACTATCACCTTCCCACGTTTCATTACCAGGTTCACCGGATCCGGGGATAGTGTGCAAGCGCCATTCCCTTTTACCAGTCTTAGCGTTATAAGCATCTAAAAATCCGCGAATACCGGCTTCACCACCGCTGATGCCGATGATGATTTTGCCATCTATGGCTATTGGTGCGCAAGTAATAGCGTAGCCTAATTTATTATCTCCAACCAATACATTCCACTTAAGTGTGCCGGATATGGCATCGAGACATATAAGATGTGCATCCAGGGTGCCTATGTAGACATTATTGTCCAGTAGGGCGACACCTCTGTTGACAGGACCAAAGCCAAGAAACTTTACATCCTTGGGTATCACAGGCACGTAGGACCAGATCTTTCTGCCGGTGGCTGCATCCAGAGCAGTGACAGTACTGGGTGGTTCCGAAATGTACATGATATTATCTACGACCAGGGGTGTAGTTTCGAAGGCCAGTGGGTTTCTTAACTGGTAGATCCAGATAGGAGCCAGTTTTTGTACATTATCAGTATGGATATCTTGTAGAGGAGTAAATCGGGTGGCAGCATAATTGCCGGAGTAGGTAAGCCAGTTGCCTGGCTCTTTTTCTGCATTGGCTATTCGTTGATAGCTTACTTGCGAATGATTTCGGGTGAATGTCAATAAGCAAATGAAGAAAGTAAAAATAAGTTTCATTGATTCATAGATTTGTATAAATAAGCAACGAGGTTTTCTACATCTTTTTCACTTAATTTATCTTTATAGGAAGGCATGAGTGACTGGCCGTATAGTTTTTCGACTGACTTCAACAATTCCTTGTTGAAAGAATGA
>CALMKY010000219.1 GCA_937867195.1 uncultured Saprospiraceae bacterium
GATGGCTGTCTGCTAATACGATCCACTTTTATCAAGAAAATAATTTAATTAGAATTACAGCCTACCAGGAAGCATCCAAACGCATTCCGGCAAATACTAAAATGTTTTCTCTGGTACTGAAGTCGACTACTCAGAATAGACTGAGTGAAATCATTCAACTTAAAACAAATGATCTATTGAATTCCGAGTTATACAACACTGGTTTGGAAAGTAGGGATATAAAATTGGAATGGAAACAATCGAATGTAAAGGACCAGTTTGCATTGCTGCAAAATCAGCCCAATCCTTTTGTAAATACAACCACCATAAAATATTTTTTGCCGGAGGCAAGTCAAGTAACCGGGAAAATAATTGATATCCATGGGCGCATCTTACTTGAAACCAGGATGATGGCCATCAAAGGGACGAATGATTGGATCATAGATCACCTACAACTACCGAATTCCGGAATTTATTATTACCGAATCGAATCTCCATATGGTACCGATGCAAATAAGATGATCCTAGCCAACTAGAATGCATCAACAGGCAAATTTTCTACTCATTAAATTAAGAATCATGAATCTCATCGTAAAAAAGAGACTGAAACCGGCATTAGGACTGAATGCATTAACATTAGTAGTGTTGCATTTGATATTGATGAAATCCAATGCAATGAACTGGATTCATCGGCCGGATTATTATCAGAAAGGATGGTCCAGTCAGATATTGAATACTTTGTATGGAGGGATGGCTTGCTATGACCAGGTAAATCTATCTTTAGATACATCTGGAATGGTGACCATTACTCCTGCTATGCTTCTTTTACCTCCCAACGACCCATTGAATTATACAGTGACGGTGGAAGGCAAAGGAACCAATAAAGTTACCTGTGCTGATGTCGGATATAAATTGAAAGTGGCTGTAATTGAAAATACAACACAAAATAAATGTTGGTCTTATGTTTTGATCGAACATAAAACCCCACCCGCAATTACTTGCAAAGATACCACCGTATTGTGTTCGGGCAGTGCTTCTACCTTGGATAGCATTTCAGGTGTTGTAACAGCCGTCGATGCATGCACCCCAAAAGCTCTCATCAAATTATCCCATATAGACCAGATTAAGTCAAATGACTGTACAAATGATACGTTTTCTGTTATTCTCAGAAATTGGACGGCAATAGATCCTTGGAACCGTGTAGCCACCTGCAAGCAAACAATTAAACTTTTGAGAGCAAAGCGAATGGATATAGTCTATCCAAGGGATACAGTTTTATATTGTCCGGACAAAGATGTTTCGGTAGCCAAGCTGGGTCAGCCTACCATTCATGGAAGACCATTGGATAAATTTTGCGGCTGGATTGTAAATTATGAAGACAATAAATATGACAAATGTGGATCTACCTTCAAAATTCTCAGAGTATGGAAAATCTTTGATTGCTGTGCACTTTCCGACACTTCCGTAACTCAATTTATCAATGTGATCGATACTACAAGACCACACATTGTGTGTAAGCCAACCGATACAGTCAATACCAATATTGATAAATGCAGCATCGATTACCGTCTGACGACGCCTCGCATAACGGATGCATGCAGTGTTTCAGGTGCAAAAGTGCTGGTTATTGTTGACGGCAAGCAGACTTTACCTTCCGGGTATATCGTCAATCTATTGATGGGCGTCCATACGCTTAAATACGATGTGTATGACGATTGTGGTAATACATCATCCTGTGCCCAAACATTGACTGTGTTGGATCGGGTGGCTCCCATCCTGACGTGCGTAGATACGATTTTTATCAGTGCACCGGAAGCCAGAATTCCGG
>CALMKY010000220.1 GCA_937867195.1 uncultured Saprospiraceae bacterium
TTCGAGACCAGCTCCACCTGCTATATAATTAAATGCTTTTCTGGATATTGATTGACTGGCTACAGCAGCCAAGGTATTGAAATCGGTAGGTATACATGGCTTGATTCCTCCAAAACCGTTTATATAAATTTGCTTTTGTCTGACCTGGGCATCTATTTTCAAGACTTATTATCCTTTTGGTTTGTCATCTACGATTTGTGCATCTTCGATATCATCTTTAGATAGCAGGTCGTTGATTGTTTTTTGGTCTTTTGCATCCAGGGGTTTTTCCGGGGTAGGATTGGGGGGCGTGCTCGCATTGGCAGGCTTGGAACCATCCTCTACTTTTTTAATATCGACGCTAACGGGGTTGGCTTTCTTTTCAGATTTATCCAAAAACTGTTGCGCTTTTGCAAAGAAATCATCATGGCCTTTTAACGTAGAAGAATTTAAATTTTTATTATCTCTTAACATGGTATCAGCAAAATCACCTTTCGGTTCCTTAGCTTCGATTTCTTTTTCTTTTGCAATAAAATCATCTATTTTTTGATTCATTTTCTTGGATTGATCGTCTGCCGCCTGTTTTGCTTTATTAAACAGATCGGTTCCGGTCTTAGAAGCTTTGTCCATCACGTTGCCGCCGAATTCTTCAGCTTTTTTCCAGAAATCATCAGAAGCGTCCACGATTTTATTTCCTACTTCTTTTGCCGTATCCTTTGCTTTTGAAAATGTATCGGCTGCAGCATCCGTGATTTTATTCATTTTATCTTTAATAGGATCTACAAAATCCGAAGTAGATGACCCGGAAGCTTGATGGGCATTGTATGGAGAATTTGAACTTGAATTTTGATTGGTGCCGGGGTTATTGGGAATTGACTCGGCAGTATCATGATGCAGAGCTTTATCCCATAGATCATCCACTTTATCCAATACTTTGGCTCCCGCTTTCCCGATTTTATCACCGGCATCCTTCATAAAATCCATGGATTTATCTAATAATTCAGCGCTTTTATCTTTGGTAAAATCATAGGCTTCTTCTGCCTGATGTTTGGAGACACTTTTGACTCCGAATAATAATTTTTTTAGTGGATCGAGAATACCCATATTCTTAAGAATTTTGTGCAAGCGAAGTTATATTTTTATTCTCTATTTCAAAAAAAATTCGATTGGTTTGTATTAAAAGACCGATCAAACTCTATATAATTTTGACTTAAAAAAGCCCGCCCTTTTGTTGAATAAATGTTATTTTCAGGGGTCGTTGCAATGTTATCTCTGGTGTATTAATAACCTAATTATGTATTTAGATGATTCATATAAATCCAATATCCGCAAAATATTGAGTGTATTCGGTAGCGTTTCTGCTATTTTAATCTTACCATATTTAGGTGCATATATAAAATACCACAGTCACTTCCCCGATGATTATTTTGATTATCCGCCTGTAATTTCTCCACCTAAAGCGGATAATTCGATGACTTTTGAATTAGTGTTAATTGGTATTGGTCTTTTGATTTTGATGGTGTACGTTTTTCCTGCCTGGTTTGGATTTAAGAAAACAGGATCCAATTCGTTTACCACAAAGCCCCGAATGCCTTTCCCAATATGGGGATGGATAGGAATGGTGATGTGGGTCGGCACCCTCATTTTATTATGGGGACATTTTCAAAGACCCAAGTTTTTAATTCATTGGGCCTATATACCGATGTTTTGGGGATTCACACTCTTATTAGATGCAGTCTTGTTTATGCGCGACCATACCAAGAGCATGGTGTTTAATAATCCACGTGAAATGATTGCGATTGGTGTTGCAGCCATGGGAGGCTGGATGCTTTTTGAATACCTCAATTTTTTTGTAAGAGAAAATTGGATTTATCCATTTAGCACATTGATGCCTAAACCTGAGTTTTTAATATATGCCATTGCCGGCTCATCAGGCCTGATGCCGGTGATATTTGTCATCTATCGATTGTTGGGTACACTTCCCGGTTTTTCTGATCGATACCGACAAGGAATTTCAATAAATCCCTCGAGTGCATTCGGGACCATTTTATTGATATTTTTTTTCACGAGTATGTTTTTGGTTCCTTTCTTTCCCAACCAATTGTTTGGCATGCTATGGATATCTCCAATGTGCATTATGGTCATCACTTTACATAAAATAGGGGAGTGGACTCCGATTTCTCCTCTAAAATGGGGAGACTGGGCGCCGTTGATGAAATACACACTGACGTATCTGATCTATGGTTTGTTTTTAGAGTGTATGAATTATTTCTCAGGGATTCATCATGGAGATACGGTCATTTCCTATACGACAGCTTATTGGCAATACAGTATACCGTATGTCAATTTTTGGCACGTATTTGAAATGCCCATTGTGGGCTTTATAGGTTATTTGCCATTTGGAATTTATTGCTCTGCCTGGTGGATTAGCTTTGCTTACCTTCTTAATATTCCTTCAAGTTACAAAGAGGATGAAACCATCTCAAGATGATGCGTATACCTTTATTACTTTTTGCCATTTGGTGTACAGCATGGGGTGTACAGGGTCAGTCGTTGGTTTGGCATACAGGCGATAAAGTAATGAATATAGCAGACCGGCTTTTATTCATGGAAAATCACGACCACCGACTCTCTTTCTCCGATGTCGTGAAGTCCTCCATGGATACGGCCTTCAGAAGATTGAATACACCAGTGGTTAATTTTGGATTTTGCGATGACGATTTCTGGTTTAAAATCACCATTGATAATCAATCATCCGCTGCGGGGATTTTGGAATTTTCACAGCATTTTATTCCCAGGGTAGACATGTATACTCAGGATAGTGCCGGAAAAACAGCCCACTATTTATCCGGATTTAATGTCCCATTTTTCAAGAAACCCATTCGGCACCATACACAAGCTTTTTATCTTTTACCGGGACTTCACACTTATTTCTTCGATGTACATATTTATGGTCAATCAGCACCGGTTAAAGTGTGGGATGCTGTATCGTTTGGAATGGAATCCAATGCCAGAATCATCGTCTATGGTTTGTTTATAGGATTAATGCTGTATGTGATCATCAATAGCATTATAGTATTTTTTTCACTGCATTACTATACCTATTTGCATTATGCGGTTCAGATTGCTTTTTATTTGTTTTTGGCATCTACCGTCATGGATGGATTTATCTACTATTTTTTTCCGGGTATTGAATTATTAAAGGTATTCAAGTATGCGCCTCCCCTCTCGCAGATTAATTCGATGTTGTATTTTGTATTTTTTATCAGGCTTAAAACCTCCATGCCGCGGTATTACAAATTGGGTATGGGCTTTGTCATATTCTTTATTATTTACTTTTTAATCACTTTATTCTTGCCTACCAAAACGGCATTGAATACAAATCCGCTTACCGCCATCTTATTATTTATGATTGTCAGTTACCTTTCTTACAAATCCTATATCCTTGGCAATCGGTTGGGATTGTATTTTTTGGTTGGTTATTTATTGTTTTTTATTTTATTGGTGATCGAAGCATTTTATGCTTATTTTGGAAGACCCGGATACATCATTAAAATATCCCATGTTACGCTGGGTTTTTTATTGGAGTCCTTTGTTTTATTACTGGCATTGTCCAAACGCTTTGAATTGGAAAAGCAGGAAGCCGAAGATTATAAGACTCATACCCAAAAATTATTGTTAGCACAGACACAGGAAAATGAAAGAATCGTACGGCAGCAAAATGCGATCCTGGAGGAAAAAGTGAGTCTGCGGACAAAAGAGTTAAACGAAAGTATGCAACTGGCGGAGTCCGAGCGCAGGAAATCAGATGCCTTATTATTAAATATTTTACCTGCTGAAGTCGCCGATGAACTGAAACACCTGGGTAAATCGACAGCTCAAAATTATGAGATGGCAACCGTATTATTTGCAGATATCAAGGACTTTACTTCGATCAGTACACGATTTAAAGCCGATACCATTATCAAAGAATTGGACTATATTTTCGGAGCATTTGACAAAATAATTGAAAAATACAATATTGAAAAAATCAAAGTCATAGGAGATGCCTATATGTGCGCAGGTGGGATTCCAATTGCCAATAATACGAATGCACTGGATGTAGTAACCGCAGCCATGGAGATGCAGGAATTTATGAAAAAAATGCAGGTACAGCGCAGGCAGTCGGGTGAACAGGAATATTCACTTCGCATCGGTATCCATACCGGACCTCTCGTCGCCGGTATTATCGGCATTAAAAAATTTACGTATGATATTTGGGGTGATACCGTCAATCTTGCTTCCCGCCTGGAGGAGGCCGGGGAAGAAAACAAAGTCAATATTTCAGAATATACGTGTATGCTCATCCAGGACCAATTTGATTGTACTTACCGTGGTATGATAAATGTAAAAGGAAAGGGGGATACAAAAATGTACTTTGTAGACAAGGCTAAATCCTGAATCGAAGGCTTATAAGATTGGGGTTATTGATTCTGCTTTATCCTGTAAATTTGCATTCCTTTTAAAAAATATAAACTACGAATGACCGGAGTTCCTATTATGATCCTTCAGCTCTTACTGAGCTTATCTTTTTTAGTCATTATTCATGAATGTGGACATTTTTTTCCTGCTAAATGGTTTAAAACCAGGGTTGAAAAATTTTATTTATTCTTTGATCCATATTTTTCTTTATTTAAAAAGCAAAAAGGTGAAACAGAATATGGTATCGGATGGCTGCCTTTAGGAGGTTATGTAAAAATTGCCGGGATGGTCGATGAAAGCTTTGATACAGAAAAATTAAAAGAGGAACCCAAACCTTGGGAATTCAGATCCAAACCGGCTTGGCAGAGATTGATCATCATGTTGGGCGGAGTAACCGTTAATTTTATTGCAGGTTTTTTATTATTTGCATTAGTATTGGGTATCTGGGGCGAAGATTATATTCCGATGGCAAGTGTAAAAGATGGAATATATACTGACTCCTTGGCATTCGCCATGGGATTGCGTGACGGAGACATCATAACGAAAATAGGAGAAAAGGATTTTCCAAACCTCGATCCAAGAATCATCCGGAAAGAAATCGTAATCAACGGAGCCAATTCGATTACTGTTCAACGTGGTGGGGTAATTCAAAAAATAGATATTGACAAACATTTTATAAACGATCTGTCTTCACATAAATACAAAGATGCGGCCATCGTCGGTCCGAGAGTCACGATGACCATTGATTCCTTTGGTGCCAATTCTCCTGCTCGAATGGCGGGTGTCCAGAAAGGAGATAAATTACTAAGCATTAATTCACTTCCGGCTAAGTATGCACATGAATATATTAAGATTAAAAAATTTAAAAGCAGTGATTCAATCACCTTAAGGCTGTCTCGAAATCTGGAAGAAAAGGAAATCAAATTTACCGCCAATCCGGATGGTACTATGGGGATTTACCTGGGAAAAGATCTGAAAATTGAAAAAAGAAAATTCGGGTTTTTTGAATCCATTCCAGCAGGTATAACCAAAGGATTGGGATTTTTGTCTGATCAAGTAAAGGGCTTTGGGCAAATGTTTAAAGGAAAAGTCAAGGCATCAGAAAGTTTAGGAGGATTTGCAAGCATTACTTCATTATTTCCGGATCAATGGCATTGGGAAGATTTTATTCGCATCACGGCAGTATTGTCGTTGATTCTTGGATTTATGAATTTATTGCCCATACCCGGATTGGATGGGGGACACGTTATATTTTTATTGTTTGAAATGATTACCGGCAAAAAATTATCCGATAAGTTTGTTGAGAAAGCAACGATGGTAGGATTTATCTTGTTGATAGCCCTGATGATCTATGCCAATGGCCTGGATGTGTTTAGATTTCTTAAAAAATGACCTATTTTGAATTATACGAGCTGCCGATTTCTTTTATTACCGATCCATCTTATATCAAAAAAAAATTTCTTGAACTGAGCCGGTTGTATCATCCGGATCGATATGTAAATAAGCCTATTATTGAACAGACCCAGGCTGATGAAATGTCAGCAATGAACAATCGAGCATATAAAACATTCTCGGATCCTGTAGTGCTTATAAAATACGTGCTTTCACTGTACCATAAAATCGATGAGGAAGAAACGCATTCTTTGGATCAGGAATTCCTTATGGAAATGCTCGATCTAAATGATCTGATCATATCAGATTCAGAAAAGGCAAGTTCCGAAATACATCGAATGAAATCTGAACTCAAGGCGGATGTACAATCAGATTTAAACGCTTTCAATCCGGCTCAGATCAACGATCCCATATTGGATAAAATTAAAGAGTATTATTTTAAAATGAAATATTTAGGCAGGTTGGAGAAAAATCTGCACGGAATACAGGATCTGTGATCAATGTTCTAAGATCCAGGCATCCGGTTCAATGGAGTTCTTTATTTTTTCTAATGCAAGAATGGCGTCATCCTGGATCGCCAACAAGATTCCAAGTCTTTTACATCCATTGGACAGATCTTCCATATATACTTCAAACCCCTGTGATTGAATTTGGTTTTTCATCCTGGATACATTTTTAGGATTGCAAAATGTACCGGTTATAATTATTTTTTGATCTGTTGCATGACGTAAGGTACTGGAATCAGTGAATGAATTGAGCTGTGGAGCAGTATTGATCGCTTTTACAGCCGATATTTGGGCTGTTTGTTCTGTTGTAAATGGAACTGATTTTTCTTCATTCTTGTACCAGGAACTGATTGCCAAAAATAGTAATAATAGAGCCAATGCAGACACGAAGGCTATCAAAATTTTTGTCCACAAAGATGAAATCACTTCGTTTTCACGTGTATCATTGAATTTACTCAAATAAATTGGGGCGAACGTCAGGGCTCGGGATAGGGTAGAGGCTTGGGAAAACTTGATATCTCCATTTTCATTCTTGGTCAAGGATCCAAGATTTGGAAATTCAAGCATGCCTTGATCAAGGGATTTGCTCATCTCTTTGATTGAATCATCCACATACGCTTCGCAATGATCAAATGGCAGGTCATGGGTATCGGAAATAATAGCTGCTAATGATTTTGTATCCGCTTGTTCATGGATCGAGGGTGACCAAATAATTTTAGCATTCGGTGGAATAAAATCTTGTTCAGAAACCTGCCACCGTGCAGGATTATAATCTAAAAGAAAAACGCCTAAGGGACCAAGATCGACCCTGCCACTTTTTTGTAAACCACGAAAAATAAATGCGCTGAAATTCATTCAGTCTGATTATGCCACAAGGTACAAATAAACAAAATAACCATCAGGCATAAGTAGGCCTATAAACACGAGGAACTGAACTTAAGGTTGCGGCGGCGGTCGCCAACGTGGGTGCAAAAAATAAACCAACTACCGGAATCATGACAATCAGCATAAATGCAATACCATTACCCAGTGCCAGGATTTTATTCGTACGGTTAAAATCAATTGATCCTTTAATGCTAAAATACCTGGATAAAGTAAAATCATGATTACAATAGCCTACGTATAGCGCCTGGATCAGAAAAATCAATAGAGTTGCAACAAAACCCAACGCCGGAATCAAACCAATCAATAGAAACAGAACTGTAAATCCTGCTTCTTTTATAAAATTTCTGAATCCGAATAAGATGGCTCGTGAAAAATCTTTGAGTACCGTCTCATCGGTTTCTTTTTTATACGAGATATGATATCCTGCTACGGATTCCTCGACTCTTCTTGACAATGCCGACAATATGGGAGATAGCAATACATTGATCACATATTTGTATAAAACGACACTGGAGGTGGCCAGTGAAATTCCAATGAACCAAGTTTGTATTTTCTGAAAAATTCTCGAGTCGGTATTGGCTGGCAATACACCCGATACGATTTTTTGAATGTCGTCATGCCAATACCAGGCTGTCATCCCTACGGTCAGTCCATAAAATAGACTGATGGCCCCGGGAATGATGAGGTACCACCATAATTTTTTATCTACGATGATTTTCCATGCTTCCCAGTAAGCTTTGAATGCCGATCCTAATTCTTTAAGCATTATGGATTATAAAGATAACGGCCATTGTAGTTTAATGGTTATTGATTTTTTCTAAATGTTTTGTGAATGTTTCCTTTCAAAACACCTTTATTCAGGATCGAATAAAATAATATCCATCGAATCCAATCCAATCATGCTGCTGACCAATTTATTTTATCAAAAAAGCAACCACCGTGTTTTAAGCTGTTGCTTTCTTCCTTTTGGTCTTAAACATCTCTGTAATGTCTTTTTCTTTCATAAACTCCAACTCGGCAAAATGGGCAGATACAAATTTCTTGATTTCCTGATAATCTTTTCCTCTTTTATCATTAAACTTTTTCAAAAGCTTTTGAATGAATCCTTGATTGAGAGCTTGAACATCCTGATTAAATTTTTCATTCCCGAAAATCTTCATATACGTGTTGAAGATCTTGGAGATTTCAAAATAGTTTTGATAATCTGCTTCTTCCAGGTTGCCGAGTAAGGTACGGAAATAACCCAGGATCGTATTGCGTACTGTGGCATTAATGGTTGAAAGCCCTTCATTGGCCTCATAAAAATTACGAACAGCTTCTATGGTATCCTCGTGCATATAACCTTTGGAGTGAATAATATTTGCCAAATCATAGTAACGCTTTACATCATCCTGAATATCATTGGACAATATCTCTTTCATCCGGTCGTTGACTTCATTGTCCAGGATCATTCCTTTTTCATGCATTTCATGCAGGAATTGGAAGTAATGCTCACTAAATTCTGGATTGTGTGCGCGGTTGTCATTGATTAGATTTTTAATTAATAGTTTATCCGCTCCATCGAGAGGATAAAAATTCGCGATGATAAAAACCAGATCCCAATATTCAGTGAGGTGATACAGCTTCTCATTTTTTAATAAGCCCAATAAATAAGGCTTTAAATTGGAATTATCCTGAAAATGTTTTACCCGATGCAATAAAAAATCCTGCAACGGTATATTGAGTGATTTGAGATCTTCCGGAGTTTCAGGAAATTCCGCAGAATGATAAGGTGCTCCTTCAAATTGCCTGGCGTACTTTGAAAGTGATTTCATTCTTTCTGCAGGATCACCGATGATATTGGTCCGGGCGTGTTCAAAAAAGTTTTTAGCTCTTTTATTTTCAAGATGTTCGACCAAATTGGATACCCAGATATGACTGGACAAGGAAAAACCAATTTGTAAAGTCTGACCTGTTTTATTTTTTAATAATTCAAAATTATTGCTGTTTGCCAAAGCTTTTACCGCTAAGCCAAACTGATCTTGAGGGCGTCTATACTTGCCATTTTCATTGACATCTCCTCTTAAAACTGTATACCCCAAGATTTTTGGTAAATAAACTCCTTCAAAATCCTGATTCATAAGTTTCTGTTCAAGATCAATTAACTGAAGTGGCTTGGACGTACCTACTTCTGTATACAATTCATGTATTTCAGGCTCAAATTCTTCACGAAGGGAATGAAAGCCGGTCTCAGATTCATCTTCCAGAAAAGCCTGTAGTGCATCGGATGATTGTAGCCTTGATTTGATATCTTCTACCTGAGAAGCATATATAGGATCGAGAATTTCCATGTTATTAATCAGT
>CALMKY010000221.1 GCA_937867195.1 uncultured Saprospiraceae bacterium
TCCTGATATGGTCTAATGATACATTTGCTTATTTTACAGGTAGATTTTTTGGTAAACGAAAACTCTACGAATCCGTATCGCCCAAGAAAACCATCGAGGGATTTATAGGTGGGATGATTTTTTCGATCATGGCCGGATTGATATTGTCTGTGTACATACGAAGTTTAACACCCGGCCTATGGATAGCTTATGGATTCGGAATCGCCATTCTTTCAACGATCGGGGATCTGTTTGAATCTATGATGAAGCGAAGGTATGGTGTAAAAGACAGTGGAAATTCCCTACCCGGGCACGGGGGATTTCTGGATCGGTTTGATGCCTTTATATTTGTACTTCCGATCGTTACTCTATTTTTATATTTGTGTTGGAAATAAGTCCCAAAGATTCGTATAAATGAATATTCATAAAGAAGGTTATAAAATTTTATTGATCGGAATTGTTTCGATTGTATTACTATCCACATTGGTAAATTCATTACTTCATTTTCTGATCATACCGGTCATTATTTTATTGTCCATAGTTTTTGCCTGGATGATCTGGTTTTTTAGAGATCCGGTCAGACTCATTCCATTGCCCGGAGATGATAATGTGTATGCTCCCTGCGATGGCAAAGTGGTCGTCATTGAAAAAGTAAAGGAAAATACTTTTTTCAATGAAGATCGAATGCAGATCTCGATCTTCATGTCCCCCCTGGATGTGCATGTCAATCGTGTACCCGTGAGCGGTAAAATCGTTTTTTCAAAATATTATCCCGGAAAGTTTCTTGTAGCATGGGATCCAAAATCATCTACGGAAAATGAAAGGCATTTTTCAGTCATAGACCAGGGAAGCTATAAAATCGGAGTGGTTCAAATAGCCGGGGCCATGGCGCGCAGGATTTTAAATTATCTGAAAACCGGTGAAGACGTGACCCAGGGAGGTGAATTAGGCTTTATCCGCTTTGGTTCCAGGGTAGATCTTTACTTACCGCTCGATGCAAAGATCAATGTCAAAATCAATGATGTCGTTAAAGGTAATTTGACAAAAATAGCGAGTGTGTCGATCTGATATGCACAAGACGATCCAGCATATTTTTTTTGATCTCGATCATACTTTATGGGATTTCGAAGCCAATAGCTGGACGGCTTTTGAAAGAATGTTTCGGGAGTTAAATCTGGAAGAAAAACTCAATACCCGGTTTGAAGCTTTTCACGGCACCTATGTAATTCACAACAAACATTACTGGAGACTGTATGCTCAGCAACAAATATCTCAGGCTGATCTGCGCTGGAAACGAATGCATGCTGCTTTACTCGATCATCAGCACGATAGTGAAACATTGGCCAAAGACATGAGCCATCATTACCTGCAGATCTTACCGGAAGGAAGCAAGATATTTCCGGATACTCATGAATTGCTTACGTATCTGAAAAATAAAAACTATCAGATCCATATTTTGTCCAATGGATTTGAACAGACTCAATTACAAAAATTGCTGTTCAGTAATCTGAGTCAGTACTTTGACCATGTCATCACCTCTGAAAAAACTGGTTTTGTGAAACCAGATGCCAATATATTTCAATATGCATTTGATCTAACCGGTGCATTGAAAAATCAATCGATCATGATCGGAGATAGTCCCGAAGCTGATTTACAGGGAGCTTTGAACGCCGGAATTAAAAGTATATTTGTTAACTACGATAAGATTCACACGGATGTATTTTTTGATTATGAGGTCAATCAGCTGTTGCAAATCAAAGAAATACTTTAATGCCCGGGTTTACAGGCTTACAGACGCAGTTATTTCCATTTGAGATCGTTCAATTTCCCCAATACATTCTGATCCAATATTTTTTTAAGGTCTTCAATGGATATATCTTCTGCCCTGCCAGAGACCAATAATCTGTCCTTATACAAGACTGCGATCGAAGAGGTATGATGCTTAGTATCTGATTTTTCAAAAGCTTTATAACCATGCCATTCGACAACTTTTTCATATCCATTTTTATCCTCATGAAAAATATCCGAATCAGACCATTTGGCGATCCATTTTGCAAGGGTGGGCATACCTCCAAAATCAATCAACTCGAGATGAATCGATCGATGATCGTTGGCGTATTCTGCTTTGACATTGGAAAGCTTAAATCCAAAAGCACCTGTTTTTTCTGCTTCAAAATCTTCTCTTTTCATTCCATCCAACGAAGCCGGAAACACCTCTTTGAGTTGATTGGTAGGGAGTAATTCACCCTGTCCCAGATTAAGATTAATTTTTAAATCATCGTCATCCTGATCGGTATCCTTTGAATCGTCTTCTTTCTCCACATCATTCGTTGTTTTATCGTCCGTATCATAAATATCCCTTCTTTCCTCCTTGTCCGGCATGTCTGTCCTACCTGATCGCTCTTTAACTGCGTTTGGTTCGCCTGAATTCTGACCCGATTTACATGAAATAAGTGAGATAAACAGCGAAAAAGTTAATATAAATATCCCTTTCATAGATTTTATTTTTTACATACAAATCAAAGGATTTTAACTTGAATAAATTCCAATGAATCAGAAATATTCGATCAAAATAGCCAATCATCCGATGAGACTAAAGAATTCTAAAAAATCACTATCATTATCCCATGTTTAAAAAATTAATAAGTATACTTCTGGCTTCGTGGATCATTCCTTGTACGTATGCTCAAACAACATTGTCACCCCTCACGGTAGATAAAATCATGAGAGATCCGATTTGGATCGGTACTTCTCCGAGCGCATTGCAATGGAGTAAGAACTCAGATAAAATATTTTTTCAATGGAATCCGGATAAAAGAGAAGGAGACTCATTATACACATTTTCATTAAGCGATTCTTCGATTCATAAAACAGATCTTAAAGAAAGAAAACAGACCTTGCTTGACGGCGAACTGGTCTATAATCATGATCGCTCAAAATGGACTTATTCCAGAAACGGCAATGTTTATTACCAATCCAATGACATGACGAACCCAATCGCCGTCATGCTTACGCAGGATGGGGAGAGCAATCCTGTTTTTTCATTTGATGAAACTGCGGTCGTCTATAGTAAATCAGACAATCTTTATGCCTGGAATATTTCAGATGGTACTACGAACCAGCTTACAAAT
>CALMKY010000222.1 GCA_937867195.1 uncultured Saprospiraceae bacterium
CGATATGGGCGCTCGGCTTCAGCTCCTCGGCCAGTATCACATCGTCGTAGCCACCGCGTAGCGCCGTCGCATAGGCGTGCAGCGCAGCCGGCAGGCTCTCGTGGCGGTCAATCTCGATAGCGGTGTCGCCGTGGTACTGGTTTACCCGCTTCTTGATGAGAATGTGCATCGTAAGCCTCTCTAATCGCTTGGGCCACCGTCAAGTGGTGATACACGGAAGTGTAGCACAGGTTCGCGTAATTGTCAATCACTGTTTCATAATTGTGTATCTGTACAACACAAAAGAGCGACCCCAAGCCTCTGTGAAGGCTCAGAACCGCTCTCGGGTCGCTCGTATTTACTTCTGTTGGGCTTTCATCGCATCGGCCAGCTCGGCAGAGGCCCGCAGCCAGTCGGCAATCTGCCCGAAACGGTCGCCGCTGGTGAAGCCGTACACCTCCTTCAGCAGCAGCGCCGCCGACTGCTCCCCCAGCTCCAGCATGTCCCCCAGCACCACCACCCGCCGGGCCGCCCCCCGCGATCACCACGTCACAGGTCATTGGTTTACTACCGCCAGGGATCGCTACATCCATATTTAAAATAATTGATAAAATTTAATACATGTTTATATGTTTATAGTCGACGCTCATCTTGATTTGTCTATGAATGCCCTGGATTGGAATCGTGATCTCACCCAGCCTTTATCTTCAATCCGCAATCGAGAAAAAGGCTTATTGGATAAACCCGATAGGGGCCAAAATGTAGTGACTTTTGAAGAATTAAGGAAAGGTAATATTGGACTGGTAGTGGCTACCCAGATTGCCCGATATGTAAGTGAATCAAATCCCTTACCGGGATGGCATTCTCCAGAGCAAGCCTGGGCACACACGCAGGCTCAGCGATCCTGGTATCAATGCATGGAGGATCTTGGCCATTTGAGATTAATTGATACCAAATCTAAGCTCCAGAAACATTTAGATACCTGGAATCAAAATACGAGCCCCATCGGATACATTCTTTCTTTAGAAGGAGCAGATAGTCTGGTTAATCTTACGTATCTCGATAAAGCATATGCCTATGGTCTAAGGGCGATCGGTCCCGCTCATTATGGACCCGGTAGATATTCAGACGGCACAGATGCAAATTCTCATTTGCATCCGGAGGGCAAAGAATTATTAAAATCTATGATTGATAAAAAGATGATTCTGGATGTAACCCATCTTTGTGATTTATCTTTTTGGGATGCAATGGAGATCTGGACCGGACCGGTGTGGGCTTCTCATCAAAACAGTCGTAAAATTGTCAATCACAACCGGCAACATACCGACGAGCAAATGAAAGAAGTCATCCGGAGGGGAGGAGTCATCGGGGCTGCGTTTGATGCATGGATGTTAGTACCGGATTGGAAAAGAGGTATCTCCAATCCAATCGATTTAAAATGCAATCTTGAAAAAGTCATTGATCAAATAGTCTATGTCTGCACTCTTGCCGGTAATACCAATCATTCCGGTATCGGATCTGATCTGGATGGTGGTTATGGTCGCGAGCAAAGCCCATACGATGTACAATCTATTTGTGACCTTCAGTTATTAATTGAAAAATTAATGAAAAGGGGATTTACAAATGCCGATATTGAAAAAATTATGCATCGGAATTGGATCAATTTGTTTTTGCATTCATTGCCTGATTAATACAATGCAAGTCTAAACTTCCGGCGATTTAATTATTTTCCATTTTATAATGAAGTTAGGAGGTAATGGTAATGCCCGCCTTGGATAAGCCTACCGCTTAATTACTTTTAGGTTTCTTCTTAAATGGGTTCCAGTCTTTTAATTTGTCATTGATTTTATCGATCTCATCCTTTGCTTTTTTTCCAACTATCGTATCGAGTCTGCCACGCAAAGTGGAATCCACGATTTTACCTTTCTGCTTTTGAAGAATTGAATCAATAGCTTCCTTTGTTTTTTGTTCAGCCACTTTTCTTAGAGAATCTTTTATATGATTCCCTATGCTATCAACCTGTTCTTTTTTTGTTTCTACTTGTTGCTTTATCACCTGGAGGATGCTGTCTGTCGTTGCTTTTACTTTATTCTCAGCTTGCATTTTAATGGAATCTGATTTTGCTTTGAGCTGATCTTCTAATTGCTTTTGAATGCGTTGATCTAAAGCGGTTTTCTTACTATCGACCCATTGATAAGTGGTATTGGGATTCGCCATAGTCCCGCTAAGATTCATCAGGATATACAGAGTATCCAATTGTTGTAATCGTATGTTTCGGTTATCCAATTGTTTTTTTAGCCAGTCCAGTTTGATATTGGTCTCCATGTTTTTAACGTATTTTTCGTAAACGGATCTGGGAACGGAAAATAAAAAATCATAGTTCATGGATCGATCCAGTTGATGGGTACCGCTGACCGTACATTTTATTTCTTTTGCTTTGATATCAAATGGATTTACAGTCACAGTTCCCTGTTTAATCTCAAACCAATTCTTTGATCTTTCCCATTTTAATAAATTGGCAATCGGAATTTGAATTTTAGATGCGGCGTCTTCCAATGGTTTAAACTTAGAAAATATCCCATTGGTAGTTTCAACCACACCAGCCGCATCCAGATCTGAATACAATACATTCATCAGCGCATCCATCTTACCTTGAAATACAACCGAGGTAGAAAATTTTCCATCTAGAAAAGCTGCCAAGGGTGCCAGTTTAGCAATGGACGGATGAGAATTAAAAAATTGTGCAATACTCAAATTACCCATGTCTGTCTTCATATCAAAAACAGGTAATGCTCCCGACTCCTGATATACTCCGTGAAGCGTAAGCTTTCCGCCAAATAGGTCTGCTTTGGATTCATTAATTTGCAGTTCCAGGTGATTTAAAGAAACATTGGCAATTACGTTTTTTAAATCCATACCACCATAGATGGCTTCCCCAGCATTGAGAAATAGTTTTAATTCGGTATGGGCGGGAAGATGCTTGACAAATTGGGTTGATACGGTCTTTCCACTTTTAACAGAAGTATCCTTAGTCATCCAGGGTTCCAGTAAAAATTCAGGGGTTTGTACATTAAGATCTCCTGTTAAAAGAGCCACATTCGAGGACCATTGGTATAGATTGGACAGATTCCCGGATATAGATAAAGGTGATT
Organism: uncultured Saprospiraceae bacterium; assembly: GCA_937867195.1. Lineage (GTDB taxonomy): Bacteria > Bacteroidota > Bacteroidia > Chitinophagales > Saprospiraceae > JADJLQ01. Next base: position 3,132 of record CALMKY010000222.1, read on the forward strand.
TCTGGATGATCAGTTTTAAGGATTTAATGGTGACACTATCCTGTCTATACTGTCCTGTGAACGATACTTGTTGTATAATATAATCGTGGTATGCTAATCGCTCTGCTGAAGAATTAAAATTCAGATTCAGTTTTGGTACAACAGATTCTGACCAGTCGTTTTGTATACAAGTATCACAGGTGGTTGGATTGGACTTTGTAAATTCATTAAGATCTAATAAATCGCTTTTACTGTTGATATTGATTTTACTGAGGAATTTTTGCCTCGTCATCAAAGCACATGGGTTGTCAATAGACAGATTACCTTCAACATCCGATTTACCAATTTTTGATTTACTTAGCTCAAAATTACATATGGAGGGAGAAAGCCTACTGGTCAAACCAGGAACTTGTAAGGCCGGTAAACTGCCATTTTGAATGAAAATATCGTGGCCTCTAATTAATCCCTGGAGTTTCATATCGGAAAAAGTATTTTTTCTGACTTGCTCATCGTTGAAAGCAAAGTCAACATCGATATGGATAAGACCTTTCATATGCATCGAATCCATTGGAATTGCATTTTGCCAATCTTCCAGGCGAATATCTCCAGCACTTTGACCTTTTACACTGTACGCATGATCATTTAGTCTTAATGCCAGGTTACCGGACAAAGGTTCATTGTGGAGTGTCAATGAATATTTTGGAATGTCGATTTCAATCTTTTTTGCGAATGAATCCGTTGAATTGACTCGCAGATTAAAATCCATATTTTCAATAGGATAGGGGAGTTGAGGAGCCTTGACCATACCATCTTTGAGCTCTGAATCAAAGGTGATAAACGGAACATGCAGACTATCCAATACTCCATGTACTTGCAAGAACATATTAAATTGTCCTGAAGCTCTTACGTGGGCAAAATCATGCTTATAAAATCCTGGAATTAAAGATATTAATTGTTTGACATCATTCTCTGGTGTTTTTAGAGAAATGTTGACATCATACCCATCGTTTGGATTTCGAGAAATTATATTTGCATTAAGTGAAAATCCCAATTGATTTAACAAAATCAGATTGTTTTTCAAATACAGGTGGATCGAATCGGACTGTAAATCTGCATGACCACTCCATTTGAGTTTGACATTTTTTAGGTAATTCAAACCTCCCATTCTAAATGAAAACGAGTCAATTTGGGTGTTGTGGTCAATATCCAGCAGTGGCATTTGAAGGTCAATTCTGCTAGTATGGTTGATACTGTTTGCACTGATTTGAATCTTAGAACTTGAATCCGTATAAAATAAATTTCCTTGAATAATTTTAATATTGGATAGTCTGGCTGTAACGTTATTTGCTAAAGGTTCTGTTGAATTCTGTCTGATGATTTTAGAATAATTCGCAGTCCCGGATTCATCTATTTTGACAAGAATTTCCGGGTGATTCAGCACAAGACCATCTAATTCAACAATTTTAAATCCTGAATTAAGAAATTTCCTAAGATGCAAATTAAGCGAGGTCTGTTTAATAGAAATAAACTGGATAGAATCTGGTCCATAAATTTTTAAATTCTTCAGATCGAAACAGAGATAAGGGAATGATTTAATGATGGAAATGTCAAAATCTTCAAAGTCAATCCGCCCTTGTATACGCTTATTAATTTCTGTTTTGAAAATCGTTTCAAATTTCTTTT
>CALMKY010000223.1 GCA_937867195.1 uncultured Saprospiraceae bacterium
CAAAAATCGAAAGATCTATTGACTGAACTAATACCCATCGGCGCCATCAGCAAAGGGAACGCAGGGAAAGAACTTGCTGAAATGATCGATATGCATACCAGTGGGGCCATCGCCTTCTCAGATGGAAAATATCCCGTACAGGATACTGGTGTCATGATGCGAGCGATGATGTATGCAAAACATTTTGACGGCCTGATCATCAATCAGCCCCAAGACGATGCATTGGCGTCATTAGGTCAAATGCATGAAGGAAATGTATCCCAACGACTTGGATTGAAAGGCATACCCGATCTCGCCGAAACGATTATGCTGCAACGGGATATCCAACTGGCACAGTATTGTAATACTAAATTATTGTCGCATTTGATTTCTTCTGAGAAAAGCTTGGGCTTTATAAAAAAGGCTAAAAAGGACTTTGACAAAATCTATACGTCGGTATCTTATTTAAATCTGATCTTCAGTGATCAGGCGCTTGAGTCGTTTGATTCAATGTATAAGCAATCCCCGCCCCTCAGAAATCAAAAAGATCAAAGAGCTTTAATCAAAGCAATCGAAGAAGATTTGATCGACATCATTTGCACCAACCATCGTCCGCTCGAAGTAGAGAAAAAAGATCTGGAATTTGCATATGCTGCCCCCGGTACGATCGGACTGCAGACCTGTTTTGCTGCTATCCACACAGAAGGCATTCTGACCACAGATGACTGGATACAACGGGTTGCCATCAATCCACGTAAGGTACTTGGATTGGAGCAACCGGAAATTAAAATCGGAGCAACAGCAGACCTGACTTTGTTTGACACGAAATCAAAGTGGACGTTTAAAACCGGTGATTCATATTCTAAATCAATAAACAGTCCATTTTTTGAAAAAGAATTTACAGGTAAGGTTGTGGCGACATTCAATAAAGGAAAAGGTTGGGTAAATACATAATCTAAAATACATGTTATGGAAAATGTAAGCATAAAATCAATGGTGATCAAATATGGACTTACCATAGGATTGATCTTTAGTTTAATCGCTGTCTTGTCGATGGTTACGGGCATGGCCACGACTGGCAATGCATTTGTAGGTATCCTGATGGGACTCTTGCAATTGGGTTTAATGATCGCGATCATCATCATTGCGTTTAATAAATTTAAAGTACAGCGGGCGGGTTATATTTCATTGGGTGAATGCATGCAGATCGGGGTAGGCATTATGGTCATAGGCGGTTTAATCGCTGCTGTGTTTGGATTGGTATATGGTAAATTGATAGATCCCGGTTATTATGATCGCATCATGGAGGTACAGCGACAAACCATGGAGGACAGAGGTATGAGCGATGATCAAATCGATAAGGCAATGGGTTTTGCATCGATATTTAAAGGACCTGGCATTGCATTCGCCACAACTCTATTGTGCTATTTTTTAGGAGGCACGATCCTGTCCTTGATCATCGGCCTCGTCATGCGGAATGAAAAACCCGAGTTTGAATAGCCCGCTTCACATTATAAAAAATTATAATATTTTTATTAGCTTTGTTGTACCATACTAAATCATACCGTTGATTGATCTATCCATTATAGTGCCCGCATTTAACGAAGCTGAATCCCTTCCGGAATTAGAATCCTGGATCGAACGCGTCGTTACAGCCAATAACTATTCTTATGAGATATTTATCATCGATGACGGCAGTACGGATCAAACCTGGTCTACCATCGAATCCCTCGCCTCCAAAAATCAAAATGTAAAAGGCATTAAGTTTAGACGCAATTACGGAAAAGCTGCGGCTTTGAATACCGGATTTCATGCAGCCAACGGGAGGTGGGTCATTACCATGGACGCGGATTTACAAGATAGTCCGGATGAAATACCGGATTTGGTCAAAATGATCTCTGAAAGAAAACTTGACATCGTCTCGGGATGGAAACAAAAAAGATACGATAACGCATTGACTAAAAACATACCTTCCAAATTATACAATTGGGCTACCAGTCGAATGTCAGGTATCAAACTGCATGACATGAATTGCGGTCTCAAAATTTATCGAAATGAAGTCGTCAAAAATATTACCGTCGATGGCGAAATGCATCGGTATATCCCCGTAATAGCCAAATGGTCAGGATTTTCAAAAATAGGTGAAAAAGTAGTGCACCATCAGGCACGGAAATATGGGACGACGAAATATGGCATCGAAAGATTTCTCAACGGGTTTCTGGATCTGGCTACCATCATGTTTGTTGGTAAATTTGGAAAAAGACCCATGCATTTGTTCGGGTCGTTTGGATTGCTCATCTTTATGATCGGATTTTTTATTCTTGGATGGTTAACGATTGGAAAAATATTTTTTGATTATCAGACCATTGCCACAAGACCTATATTTTACCTAGGAATCTTGCTATTGATCGTGGGTCTTCAATTATTCATGTCTGGATTTATTGCAGAATTGGTCAGCCGGAATAATCATCAGCCAGCAGTCTATCCTATAGAAAAACAAATCGGGATATAATCCATTTTAATGAAAATTGTAATAGTCGGCACGGCCTATCCTTTCCGAGGAGGACTGGCTGCATTCAATGAACGATTGGCCCGGGAATTTATTTCCATGGGACATGATGTGCACATCGCAACCTTTACCGTTCAATATCCAAAGATCCTGTTTCCAGGCAAATCCCAAATGAGCGATGATCAGGCGCCCGGTCTGAAAATATCCAGGTGGATCCATGCTTTCAATCCCCTGAATTGGCCGTTTGCAGCCAAAAAAATCAAATCATTAGAACCGGATATCATCATCTGTAAATATTGGCTGCCCCTCATGGCTCCTTGTTTCGGTACAATTCTACGATGGTCGAAAACAAAAAAAGGACAGGTGGTCAGTATCCTGGACAATATAATACCGCATGAGCACAGACCGGGTGATAACGTCTTTACTCAATATTTTGTCAATACAGTGGATCGATTTATTTATATGTCTCACCAGGTTGGCGATGATTTAAAAATATTCAACCGTTCCAAGCCGGCGATATTTATACCACATCCCATCTATGATAATTATGGTCATGCTGTGTCAAAAAATGAGGCCATTGAGTACCTGCACCTCGACCCATCCTCTAAATATGTTTTATTCTTTGGATTTATCAGAGAATACAAAGGTTTGGATGTATTGTACGATGCCATCGCTTTATTACAAAATGACTTGCCGGAGGTAAAGTTTATCATCGCCGGTGAATATTATACGGATTCCAGACCGTACGATGAACAAATTAAGAGGCTCAAGATAGAGAATCGATTGATATTAAAAACCAGATTCATTTCAAATGAAGCCGTAAAACATTATTTCTGTGCAAGCGATCTGGTAGTACAACCTTACAAAACAGCTACGCAAAGTGGCATTGCGCAGATAGCCATTCATTTTTCTAAACCGGCCATCGTGACAAAGGTGGGAGGCCTCCATGAAATCGTCCACGATGGGCTTACCGGATTTGTCGTGGAGCCCATCGCTGTTGAAATTTCGGCTGCGATAAAAAAATTTTTCAAGCAAGCGGATCAGGCTGCCATGATAACCGCTGTTGAAAATGAAAAGAAAAATTACGAATGGAGGAACATGGCAAATGCAATCCTAGGAGTATGATGATGAACACCGGCGAGAACCGTTAACCAATATCCAATACTTGGCCTGACGCTTGAATTGCCATCATATTCAATATTTTCCTAATATATCTTTATATTTACGGCATGATTATTCGTGCACGTGCGCCGTTGCGCATTGGTCTCGCCGGAGGGGGAACCGATGTCTCACCGTATTCTGATTTGTATGGCGGTGCTATCCTCAATGCGACGATCAGCATTTTTGCTCACGCAACCATCATTCCCGGTAATAGCAATAAAATCAAATTAGAATCGCTGGATCTTAACGAAGAAAAATCATTTAAAAAGGCAAAGAGACTGCCGATCGATGGTCAATTAGACCTGATGAAAGGATGTCATAATCATGTCTTCAAAGATTATTCATCAAAACTTCCTTCTTATGCCATCAGCACGCATGTCGACGTACCCAAAGGATCCGGATTGGGAGCATCCTCTACGGTAACGGTCGCCATGTTAGGAGCCTATAGTGAATGGCTTAAACTTCCGTTTGGCGAATATGACCTGGCTCGCACCGCATTTGATATTGAAAGAAATGATCTTAAAATAGCAGGCGGCAAACAAGATCAATATGCAGCGACTTTCGGCGGATTTAACTTTATGGAGTTTTATAAAGATGAAAAAGTTATTGTAAATCCCTTGCGCATCAGGCCTGAATATATTCATGAATTGGAATTAAATATATTGCTTTATTATACCGGTACCTCCAGATTATCCTCCACGATTATTGAAAAACAAGCCACCAATTTTACGGGAAAGAAAGAGCAATCCCTGGAAGCTGCCCATAAATTAAAAGAACAAGCTGTATTGATGAAAGAAGCCCTGCTGACCGGCAAACTGGCTGAAATCGGAGATTTATTGGATTATGGATGGCAGCAAAAAAAGAAAACTGCCGCCGGAATATCCAATCCTGTAATTGATGAAATATACGAAACTGCGTTGAAGCATGGTGCCACAGGAGGTAAAATATCAGGAGCCGGAGGGGGTGGATTTATCATGTTGTATGCTCCGGGGAATGCCCGATACAAGGTAATGAAGGCACTCGAACACATGGGCGGAGTATTTAAACCATTTAACTTTGTTCAACAGGGAGTTACATCATGGACTATAAAATAAAATCCAAATGTTTAAGACCAATATTAAATCTATACTTGAAGAAAGCATTCGTACCAAGCAGTTATTGCTCAGCGACGAACATGTATTAGATAAAATCAATCAGGCAGCACTGCAATGTATCGAAGCATTCAAAACAGATCATAAAGTATTATTCTGTGGTAACGGTGGCAGTGCGGCAGATGCTCAACACTTGGCTGCAGAGTTTTCAGGCAGATTTTATAAAGACCGTCCCCCACTCTATTCCGATGCTCTTCACGCCAATACGAGTTATATTACTGCCGTAGGCAACGATTACGGATACGAGTTTGTGTTTTCAAGGTTATTAAAAGGAATAGGACGGCCTGGAGATATCTTATTTGGATTAAGTACATCCGGAAATTCATCGAATATTCTCAAAGCATTTGAGGAAGCAAAAAATATAGGTATTTATTGTATCGCCATGACCGGAAGCACCGGTGGCAAAATGGCCACCTTGGCAGATTTACTAATCAATGTTCCATCACATAACACCCCTCGGATTCAAGAGAGTCATATCACCATCGGTCATATCATTTGTGAAATGGTAGAGAAAACCTTGTTTCCGTGAAAACAGCGATCGTATTGGCAGGTGGACTCGGTACTCGTTTGAGATCTATCACCCAGGATGTACTGCCCAAGCCTATGGTGCCGGTACAAGAAAAACCTTTTTTATACTGGTTATTCCGATATCTGCACGCTCAAAAAATTACAAACATTATTCTGGCTGTATCACATCGTGCAGAGGTGATCACCCAATATTTTGAAAATGAATGGATGGGAATTCAGATACAATATTCCTTCGAGTATGTTCCGATGGGTACGGGCGGGGCGATCAGACAAGCTATGGAATTGACCCACGATAAGCAGGTCTTTGTCATCAACGGAGATACTTACTTTCCGATCCATTTATCCAAACTTAAAGATCATCACGAAGATTTTGGAAATGACATCACCCTCGCGGTTAAATTATTACATTCATTTGATCGATATGGTACCCTGTCGATGGATTCCAGGAATCGTATCAACGCCTTTCATGAAAAAAAGTTTTCTGACCGAGGATATATTAATGGAGGCATCTATTGTATCAACAGAGCCACATTCATCCAAAACACACCGGATACTGCATTTTCAATAGAGAAAGAAGTATTCGAAAAACAAATCAAGTCATTGAAGATCGGTGGATATAAATGCAAAGCCGGCTTTATTGATATTGGCATACCGGAAGACTATCATGCAATTCAGACAAAAAAATTAAGATGAAAAAAAAATCCGGGTGGACCCTATTTCTGGATCGGGATGGAGTATTGAATCACCGGATTTCCGGGAATTATGTAAAACATTGGAATGAATTTAAGTTTTTACCAAATGTATTGACTTCGTTAAAGCTTTTTAATAATTTATTTGATCACATCATCATTGTCACGAATCAGCAAGGAATTGCCAAAGGCCTGATGACCTTGGAAGATTTAAACAGAATTCATTCGAAGGCTCGTAAAATTATTCGCAAACACGGTGGACGTATAGATAAAATATATTCCTGCATCGAATTAGCGAATGCTGCGAATTATTGTCGTAAGCCTGCTATGGGGATGGGCTTGGATGCAAAAAAAGATTTTCCGGCCATCGATTTCAATAAATCGGTCATGGTAGGAGATTCTGCATCGGATATCGAGTTTGGTAAAAACCTTGGTATGAAAACAATTCAAATATTGCATTTGGATTCTCCATTGTATCCTGCGGATTTTTCATGCCGGGATCTTAAGGAGTTTTACCGTATTTTTGTACATCGGATACTTGATTAAACGCAATGATTTGATGGATACAATACCTCGGTTTACTTTCATTCCATTTTTTCGGTTGATCTTTTCAAAATTGAAATTAAAGCATTTGCTCAAGAGGGATTCATCTACAGGGAGAATGCTCATGCCAGGCCTAACACCTTTTCCAATTAGAAGTCTATCGTAATAAATATTTCGCAGAGAATTAAAATAATTATAAGAATATGTCAAGACAAAATATTTCTTCCGGAGCCAAATGGGAAGACATCGTAGGTTATTCGCGGGCAGTGCGCATCGGCAATATCATCGAAGTAAGCGGTACGACCGCTATGTTGCATGGTGAACTGCAAGGCAAGGGTGATTATTACGCCCAGACGAAAGTAAGTTTGGAAATCATCGGCAAAGCATTAGGCAAAGCCGGTGCATCCTGGGAGGATGTCATTCGCACCCGGATCTATATAAAAGACATGATTCATTGGGAAGAAGTAGGTAAAGCACATGGTGAGATATTCGGTAAGATCAAACCTGCTACCTCCATGATCCAGGTAGAGATGATCGATCCTGAAATATTGGTAGAGATCGAAGCCAGTGCGGTTATTTCCTAATTTATAGATTAAGTTCATTTGACCTATTCAATTAAAGAGATTTTCTATACACTCCAGGGAGAAGGTGCGCACGCCGGCCGGCCGGCTATTTTTATAAGATTTGCCGGATGCAATCTTTGGTCGGGTCACGAGCGTCATCGATCTTCTGCGATCTGTACATTCTGTGATACTGATTTTGTCGGTACCAATGGTGAAAACGGAGGTAAATACACTATCGAAACATTGGTTACCAAAATCATTTCGCTATGGCCTGAAACGAATACCAACCCTTTCATAGTTTGTACAGGTGGAGAACCCGGTCTTCAGTTAGATCAAACATTTATAGATGCCATGCATCAAGTCAATGTGTACGTTTCTATTGAAACCAATGGTACCGTAGCCCTACCTTCGGGCATCGATTGGATATGCGTAAGTCCAAAATCCAACGCTCCTTTGAAAGTTCTTACTGGAGATGAATTAAAACTTGTATACCCACAGCCGAATGCAATGCCTGAGCAATTTACCCATCTGCATTTTAAAAGATTCAGTTTGCAACCTATGGATGGACCCGATCTTGATCAAAACATTCAGCTTACTCTTGAATATTGCAAAGCTCATCCAAAATGGTACCTGAGTATGCAAATTCATAAGATGTTGAGGATCCCATAATGCATATTGCCATGACTGTTATTGGTAAATCAAAATGAACTAACTTTAGACAGAAATTGTAATACATATATGTCTACTTCAGGTGATATTGGTCGAATTTTATTCAAAGGTGGTAAATACGCTTATAAATTTGGTAAAAAATTAAACTCAATTATGGATAATAGGAACAGCAGTCATAATGATCAGGTAGCCCAGGAAATCGTTAAGACCCATCTTTTACTAGCTGTAGGTGGTGGCCTCATTCCCATACCGTTCGTTGATTTTGCTGCGGTTTAATTTGATCTTGACCGCGTTCGTTGCGTCTTGTTGAGGTTGTTTCTGGTGCGAAACCGGTGCGGAATGACGGCTATTGCTCTCGCGGCGGACGTGTCAACGGCCTGAAGGT
>CALMKY010000224.1 GCA_937867195.1 uncultured Saprospiraceae bacterium
CGAAAAACTCTTGCGGCGGCATGAACTGATAAAACGTATGCACACCCCAATAGGCTTCGACATCGCCGGGTTGCTGACGATGGCTCATCGCACCGTTTACGCGATTGCGCGCCGCCCACGTTGGATCAAACGCTTCATAATAAAAATCATTGCGCACGCGCACGCCCGGCGCTTCCGTGTGGTGCAGCGCGTCGAAGTCGTACCGGTCGCGCGGCGGTGACAGGCTGACGCGCGGCGTATACCAGCGGCAGCCGAGTTCGCGTTCCAGAAAGCTCATCACGCCGTACATCGTGCCGCGCAGTTTGCCGCCATAAATCACGAGCGAGGCACCGACATTGCGATACGTAAACGATTCGTCTTCGGCGGCAGGTTCTTTGGCCGAAGCGCCGAGCAAGGTCTTTATACGTTGATTGAATCCCACCACGATGACGTGATCGCCCGTTGCTTCGGTTACGGAACGAAGCGGGAATTGTGCGCCGCTCACTTCTTTGAGCCAGCGTTGCAACTCTTGCGCTGCCCAGCGTTCGGATTCCGAAGCCTGTTCGCCAAGTACGATGCTGTAATCAGTTTTTATTGGCAGGCTGGTATAAGAATACTCGCCGGACAGGTTCGTTTTGAATGCTGGAATTGCATTGCTTGACTTAGCGTCTAATGTTACATTTTCTATTGGCTCCTGTGTTTCAGTTGCCACTTTACCTGCGATGCTTCCCGTGATCGATGCATTATCAGGACAGATATTGCCTGATCCATCTTGTATCAACAAATACGTATTGCAATAATCCACATTGCCGGCTTTATCCTTTACATAGATATTGACCGGTACGGTGGCGCTGATACCATTTGGAATATCTTTACATGTAAAGGTTTTACTTGAATTTGCAAAATCTTTATCAAATGCAAATGATAAATCCTTCTTTTTAGTACAGTTATCATAACTACCGGCATTGAGATCGGTAGCCCATACCACTACGCTACCACTCGTAGGCATGATGACCGTCGCTATACCATTATAGCAATAAGGGGTTGGCTTCTTACAATCCTTCACCAATACAGTAAACACACAGGTATCTTCCTGGCCACAATTATCTTCTGCGATCACCCGGACATACGTCAGCCCTTCGCCCAATGTTTTGGAACTAAACTTAGACTGATTCGGTGCCGATTTGATCCAGGATATTTGATCCGTGCTTACTTCATACCTAAAGGAAATTTCATTTGGCTGCGCACAGTTATCTGTTGCTTTAAAATCCGGACTTGTATACGAGGGCACGGTACACATTGGATCTGGTTCATCTCCTTTTCCGTCGTATCCGGCATTGATGCACAAAGTATCATTCTTTGGACACACGATGGTAGGTCTCTTATTGTCGATCACTTTGATGATTTGCACATATTCCATATATCCATCACCATTGTCTTTTACTTTGCGATAAACACATCCTCTGGTTTCAGGATTTGCAACAAATCGGTCATCTACAATTACTTCAGGATCTCTTTTATGTGCATTGGGATCATATTGACACCAATCGATTAACTTCCAGGTACGCACTATTTTATAACATGCATCCGGTACAATGTCAAATCGAACGTCATCGTATGATACACCTACTAACTCACATTCATCATCCATGATCATCGGTCTGCCGGCTTGTCCATCAGGGCCTGTGCCTGCATTTGCATCGCAGGCTATCGTTAAATCAGATGGGAACATCACCTCAAAATCTGTTCTGTGTTTAGTATAAATCTTTTGTGAGCAGGTGACAGATGCACCGCATTTATCTTTTGCAGTCCAGGTTCGTTGCCACCAGCCATTGCCGCATTGATCTACATAATGATCATCGGCACTGGTAACTTCACCCAACCAGCAATTATCCCATATAATGAATTGGCTGCCGGTCACGTCTGCACCACGGCCACCACTTCTCTTAACCGGAGAATAGAATGAATTTCTTACATCCACTTTACCCGCCTGGTCATTTTTATCTAAGATCAACCATGAACGACAATAAATCGGTGACCAACTACCGGCGTCCTGGCAGGGTGTAGTCGGAGTACCATGTTCTTCATTTGGATGACCACTCTGTGATTGACATCCATAATATCCGTAGAATTTAGCTTTGGTACCGTCCAATGTATCCGATAATTCCCCATCATTTTCTTTGGCATCTTCGATTTCCTTATATGGAGAACCATCTCCCTTAGTACATATAAAATTGGGAAGTTCCATAGTCTCAAGTCGATCACAAGCCTTAGCAGCTGTTTCATAAATACCATCGCTTACCGAGGTAGCTACATTATCACAGTACCAAAATAAAACAGGAGGTGCTTCACAGACCGGAGGCGTCTTATCATCCACCAGCACATTGACCATACAATCGTTGTAAAGTCTGCGCGAACATCTGTTACCGGGAGCTTCTTCTGAATTATCAGCAGGAGCCACCGGACTGAATACAAAGAAACAATCGTGGTTAGCATAAATATCAACTAAATCATCTCCACCCGGATAATAAGTAAAGTATAAATTTAATGAATCACTGGTTTTGGGGTTGCTGGGTTTAGCCTGAGCTATCGGAGAATGAGGAGTCTCAGGTGATACTTTATTGAACCAGGCGATCCAATCGGCTCGACACCAATTCGTTGGTTTTGAATCACAAGATCTGGAACCTTTGGGATGGAAGAAATTATAATTATGCCAGGCCCTGCAAAAAATGAATGTATTGTATGTAAACCAATCGTGTTCTGAACATGGGAATACATGAGGATCGTACCGTGGTACACCACATGCTTCGTACACTCGTAAGACTACTTGATTACTACCACATTCAGTAAGATCTATATAATCTTTGAATACAATGCAATTGATATAATCCGATAAGAAATTATCATAATCAGATTTATATTTCCAGCGATCAGCAAGACAGGTCGCTTTCCAATAATCTTCCCATGACTTAGTAGCTGCATCGATATCTGCCATCTTCGCAATAGCAAAATGCAATAGGTTGCAACAATTATCCCGGCTGCCATTATCCAGATCAACAGCATATATTCTTGCCCAACAGGTGGCCGGATCCACTGTAGCCTGTGTAATTTCATCGCACACTGGCGTAGGAGGTGTAAGGTCTGAAACACAAATTGAAAATAAAGTTATTGTTTCATTAAAACACCGGTCAACGGTTTTAACTTCAACCCGGTAACAAGCTTTATTTGAATGGGCAAGGTCACCGGATGGTATAGTGATCGTAGCAGGAAGAGTGCCTGTCAATACGGTTGGTCTACCCAATGCATCTGTAGTCGAAATCGTATACGTCTGATCATACTCGCCACAATCCTCAGCAGCTAATTTGGGAATCGAAACTGAAGCAAGACAATCATGAGGACCTGTAGAAGTCAAAATAGGCTTAACAGGTTTTACTTTCGGTGCTTCCTTATCCTCTACAGCTATATATTGAACACATACTTTTTCCTGGCCGGTACACCAATCGGTGATGATCCATTCGCGGCGAATTTTGAAGCCACCACCACAGATAGGGATGATTTCGTCTTTATAAGTTGTAAATGTTTTACAGTATCCTCCTAATCCCGGATACATCGGAGTACAATTAGAAGTCACAGTTCCATTGATAGAAGTCACAGTTCCATTGACTTCGATCCAATTAGAACCAGGACCGTTTTGGTTGAAATTATTTAGTGACCCCGGCTGATCATTACCTGAATCATCTATTGTGCCATGAATCCCGGTATTATTACCTGCTGGCGTACCTTCATTAAATTTATAATAGAGTTGAAGGTTAGCTTGAGGAAATACTTCTCTTTTCATATTGGCCTGGATCTGCGCCTGCGATCTGGCAACGGTCCAAATCCGAAATTCGTCCATTTGACCCTCAAAATTTGGGCTTGAAGCATCGTCTGAAAATCCTATATAAATCAAATCCTGCCAATCAAAATCTGAATACGCTTTATCACCTGAGGCCTTTAGTTGCCCATCAAGATAGAGACGGTTACCTGAAATCGATGTCCCTAATACATAGGCTACATGGTGCCAATTGCCATCAGCGTAGTTCGTACCTGTAGTATGAATGGTTTGATCATTCCATACACGGGCACATACATCACCATTCATAAGATATACATGACGATCGTGACCGCCGATTTCAGCTTGTACTGAAAACATACCGGTATTGGGATTGTTAGTTTTAAACCAAAACTCAACGGTAAACTCATCTTCATTTACATTGATAAAACGGTATACTAAATCGTCAAAACCGTCAAAATCTAAACCAGGGTTTTTACAAATACTGGGTACAGCCAGGATACTGGGATCAAGGCAAGGTAATTCATTATTTAGAGGATCTCTCCATTTTTTTGGATTTTGCAGGTTTAATAATAACTCAGGGCTTGGATAAAACGGATCTTTAGGATCAGAAGAGAATTTCATTTGAGTAGGCGCGTTGGATACGCTTCCATCTGCATTTACTTTCAGGCAAGAGGTATTGCAACTAAATTGGATTGGATCCGGACATTTGGCAAGCTCAAGAGAATCTCTGATGATGGTGATATTGTCTGAACAAGTCATCGTATTCCCCCAAGCATCGCTCGTAAGAATCGTCCTATGGACTATTCCCAATCTGGTAGGGTCGTTGCAACCAAAATCTTCGAAACTAAGTTTTGTGATGGAAGCCGTAGCTTTTTCTGAACAATTATCTACGACATTTTCCACAATTTTATTTAACTGGATCAATTCAAAACATGAAATTGAACGGTCCCGGCAGCCTCCGTCTGGAGCTTTTTTATCCTCCACAGTCAGATACGCCCAGGTCTTATTTCCTGTGATTAAATCGGTAATCGAATAGACCATTTTATATCCAAGGTGGGATCTATCCAAGACATTGGACGGGTCGTGGGTATTTGTACCAAAAGGATAGCTGACTGCAATAGAATATTCCTTAGGGCAAATCGCATAATTTGGCCAAAAATCTGAAATACTCAAAATTCGTTGACAACCTTTATCTAAGGACACATGGACATCGAAAGCGGATAGTGCGGGTCTTGGTTTGGGTGCACCCGGTGTGGTAAACGAAACTACCGATTGCCAAGGTCCGACACTGTTGGAGCCACATACATGCTCCCGGGATCGTAAATAGTATGTAACACCGGCTTTTAAATTTCTAAATAATATCTCGGTAGCAAAATAATGCTCCAATACACAATTTTCGCTTGGTGTGTTCAAAGTAGACCTATAAAATGGAAATGTATTCCAAGCAGAAGAATTACAATCCGGCGGATCCTGATCAAAAGTGCTACATCCATCATCCAATTGCACTTCGAGGTAGTAAGGGCCACAGCCGCAAGTACCAGGATCGGAATCACCATTTACGATCACACTCGTATCTGTCACTTTAACGTCATAATTGAGCAAAGCCAATCCATGACACGCTTGAGCAGCGAAATGCAAACACAAGAAGGAAATCAATAAACAAAGTGTACGGGTAAGTTTTTGGGAATACATATGTCGACCTTTTGGGTAAGTAGTTAGTTATTAATTGAAAATTCACGAACAAAATACTTAATAACTATCAAAATTCAGAATACAATCCAAAATATTTTATTTGATAATACGTTGCCTCGAATTGGTTCATATATTACGTTTATTAATAGCCAAAACGCTAAATATTTATAGATGTAATTGTCTTATATTGTACTCTTTATAGTTTAAATAAATATTAATGTATTATGCCTGTGCCCCATACTGTTATTGAAGCAATGACCCAAGGATTTTATGAATACTGGAATTATACAAAGCATTCCTTGATGAATCCAAGTCTGTACAATCCACTTTATTATTTATTATTAGTCTATGCAACCACATTTGTTGCTGAATCAATTTTCCCAAAGATGCTTCCGTACAGTACTATCAAAAGAAAAGGATTTTGGACAGATATTTTATATGTCATTTTCATGGATTACCTAATTGCAGTCATCGGTTTGTATGCATTTACTTGTGGGGTAGAATTTTTAGTCTTTGCTTTTTTCCATCGTTTGCACATACCTACACCGGTTTTACATTTAGATAAATTGCCTCCTGTTTTGAAATTTATAATTTTCTTTTTGATTATTGATTTTTTACAGTGGTTGGCCCATTTCGGATTGCATCGTATCAATTTCCTGTGGCAATTTCACAAAATCCATCATGCCCAGGAAACATTGGGATTTGCATCCACGCGACATTTCCATTTTGGAGAATATATTTTGTTAAAACCAGCTACCTGGATCCCGTTTGCTTTGTGCGGTTTTAAAGCCGGCAATTATGTGATTTACTATATTTGGATAGGCTATTTCCTTACTTTTTTGTCTCATTGCAATATTAAAATTAATTGGGGAATTTTGAAATACATTTTTATTACACCTGAGACACATTATTGGCATCATGCCAGTAATATTCCGGGAAAATATGGAGTTAACTATGCTTCTTCCCTGGTGATCTGGGATTTGATGTTTGGTCATTTTTTCAATCCAAAAAATAAAACACCCAAATTAGGAATTCCAAACAACAATGTTCCGAGTAATATGACAGGTCAATTTTTATATCCATTTAGGACCCTATTTGCAACTGACAATGAACTAACGGAAAATAAAAGCCAAGGCGAAATCATAAAAATTAAGAAGAAAATTTAATCTTAATTAGAATACGCAAATAAATTACTATGAATTAATTATCGAATCCAAACGAAATAAATATAATCATGATTCAAAATTCACTTTAAAAAAAGTGCCTCTTGCATTAATGCTCTTTCTCAGACGAATTGCTGAATCTTATTCTCTAACATTCTCACCTACTCATTTCAGCTATTGCCTCTACTCAAGGCAATTCATTTTTGAATTTAAGGTTTTTGTTATAGATGTTATTTTATTCTGATTCTTTTCCTCTCCGCACGTTTGTACGGAGAGGATTCGAATCTGTTACTCTTAGTCTACTAAAATCATTTTC
Organism: uncultured Saprospiraceae bacterium; assembly: GCA_937867195.1. GTDB lineage: Bacteria > Bacteroidota > Bacteroidia > Chitinophagales > Saprospiraceae > JADJLQ01. The sequence continues at coordinate 6,986 of CALMKY010000224.1, forward strand.
TTAGTAGCACTGTAATCTTTTGTTTCGATTGTATAGTACAATACTCCTGCTGCTGCACCAAGCTCAGATCTTGAGATTGATTTTTGGTTCACACCTTTCACTGCATCCTGAGTGTATACTTTTACTGTCTTACCTGTTACGTCTATGATCTTCAAGGTCACCTTGTCTGCTTTCGCCATTTCATACGTAATCATGGTTGTCGCTTTGAATGGGTTTGGAGTATTTTGATTCAATGCATAACCTGCCACTGAATTCTTTCCTACTGCTAAGGATACTCCTACCGTCTCAGCTCCATGATATGCTTCTGCGCGGGTATATTTAGAGTTGATCACCAAACCATCGCTCAGGTTCATATCCCGCGTAGCTTTTACGCGTACTGAGAACAATACTTCGTTTGCATTGGCGCTTACTCCTT
>CALMKY010000225.1 GCA_937867195.1 uncultured Saprospiraceae bacterium
ATCATTGTGTTGATTTGTTTTTATTTATTGTTTGACTATTTTCAACATCAAGGTGAGAATATATTTATACTCACAGAAGAAGGAGTAATCTACGGTTATTACATGCTCTTGGCTTTATCTATTGCCAATCAGAAACCTGTGCTGACAGGAATTATGCTGGCACTTTGCCTTATGAGCAGATACATCGTGATGGGGTGGGCTGTGATCTATTTATATTCTCAATGTATTCTTAAAAAGGATCGTGATTCTCAAAAAACAATTTGGGCAGGTGCAATGACCGGAATGGTGATTTTATTAATATCACATTCTGTTTCGGAAGTTCCAAATTTTATTCAACTTCCTGGAGTATACTTGAGGAATGTATTGCTTAATCCGACTCACTACAAAGAGAATATCCTCGAGATTAGACATAGTTTGGCTTATTTGTTTTATCCCGTTCGATTGCGATTATTGTATGATCTTTCTTTAGTACTCGCTTTTGGAGTGCCTTTAATCTTATTCTTAATTAATTATATATATCCATTTAATAACACTCATTTTTTTTTATTAGGAGGCATTAAGCTTTCCATCGTTTTGTTCTTTGGATTTATGATCATCCCATTTACATATTTAGTTTTTACGAGTTGTTTTTTCAGTTTAATAGGATGTTATTTGATTTCTTGTGAAAATAAAATGATGGATGGTTGAATTATTCCTCTTCTCCCGGAGGCCTAAAATAGTGAAAGATCGTTTTTGCTTTATGTTTTCCAATCAATTTAGCAATCTCTTCTTCCGATGCTTGCTGTACTTTGGCCAGGGAACCAAAATGTTTCAACAATGTCTCCGCCGATTTTTTTGCTATCCCAGGGATATCCGTTAATCCGGTACTGATAAAATTACGAGAGCGTTGATCCCGGTGAAAACTGATAGCAAATCGGTGTGCTTCATTTCGTAGTTTTTGAATTAATTTGAGAGATTCAGATTTTTTATTGATGTATAATGGAACTGAATCTCCGGGGAAATAGATTTCTTCAAGTCTTTTAGCAATTCCGATGACCACCACCCGGTCCGCTATACCAAGTTTCGAAATGCTTTCCATAGCAGCACTCAGTTGACCTTTGCCACCATCGATGAGGATCAGATCGGGTAATGATTTGTTTTCATCCAGCAAACGCTTATATCTTCTATAGACTACTTCCGACATGGAAGCGAAATCATTCGGACCTGTTACGGTCTTCACATTAAAATGGCGATAATCGTTTTTACTCGGCTTTGCATTTTTAAATACGACGCAAGATGAAACGGGATTGGTTCCCTGGATATTGGAGTTGTCAAAACACTCGATGTGCACCGGGTCTTTATCCATCCGCAGATCCATCCGCAGGGTTGATAAGATTCGCTGGGTGGCGATTGGTTTTTTTACATTGGTAGCGATTTCGCTTTTCTTTTGTAAAATATAGTATCGGAGATTTTTCTCTGAAAGTTCGAGCAATTTCTTTTTGTCACCTCGCTGAGGAACTGTCACTTTTATGGATTCATCTTCGATGTCCAGATTGAAAGGAACGATGATTTCATGGGCGATGCTGTTGAAGATGTCACGACATTCGATCACAGCATATGCCAGTATGGTTTCGGGATCTTCATCGAGATTTTTCTCCAGTTCGAACGTGTGAGAATTGATTAAAGCACCCCGGATGATTCTCAAATAATTCACCGTCGCTTCCTTCTCATCAATGTCAATTGAGAATACATCTACATCACCAATGCCGGGATGCACCACCATAGATTTTGACTGGTAATTTTCAAAAGCATCGAGTTTGATTTTATAAGCATGCGCCGCTTCGAAGTCAAGATGTTCCGAAGCCAGATTCATTTCATCATTTAAATATGTTTTCGCATCAGAGAAATTACCATTGAGGATATTTCGTATTTGTTTGATTCTTTCGTTGTACGTCTTCTCGGATTCGAGGGCCTCACAGGGACCATTGCAATTCTTGATGTGGTACTCCAGGCAGACTTTAAATTTCTTTTTTTCAATATTTTCCTGTGAAAGAATAAGATTGCAATTACGAAGCGGAAAGATGGATTTAATAAATTCAAAAATGATTTCTGCTTTGTATTTTGATGTATACGGACCGAAATATTCAGAACCATCGCGATAGATTCTTCTGGTAAAAAAGATACGTGGAAATCTCTCTTTTTTTACACAGATAAATGCAAAGGATTTTCCATCCTTGAGATTGACATTGTATCTGGGTTGATTTTTTTTGATCAACGTGCTCTCCAATAATAATGCATCGTGCTCGGTCTCGACGACCATGTATTCGAGACGAGCGGCGTGCCTGACCATCGTCGTGGTCTTAAAGCTATGATTTTTTGAATCTGTAAAATAAGAGGTGGTGCGCTTGAGTAAGCTCTTTGCTTTGCCGACATAGATGATTTCACCTTTGTCATCAATAAATTTATAGATGCCCGGCAATTCAGGAATCAGCGGTTGCAATAACTTATAATCATCTCGGTTCATCCGGCAGACAAGGTATTGGAAATAATCTGGGTAATCAATTCACCACAAGCGGGAGCCAATGAAAGTCCCAGCATTCCATGACCGGCATTGATAAAAGCGTTTTCACAGTTATTTATTTTTTTGACGACCGGCATACCGTCGACGGACAATGGTCTCGATCCATACCAGGGTTTATATTGACTTAATTCATTCCTTTTGTATTCCGGTAAATACTTTTCTGTAGAAGATAATACTCCTTCTATTCGACTTTGATTGACTTTGTTTTTCAGATTGCCTATTTCCATTGTTCCACCGATGCGTAATTTAGTTCCCATCGGAGTCAATGCGACCCGGCTTTCTACCAAGATCATGGCTGTCCTCAAAGAGGGCTCTTTGTTTTCAATGGTAATATTGTATCCTTTGCCACTTTGAATTAAAATTTTTTCTCCCAGCAGGGTCGTCAAAGGAGTGCTTTCAGCTCCTGTGCAAACCAATACCGCGTCAGTAGGTATTTCATTTTCATTGGTTTTTATTCTTGTGATGGAGTTCTTTGCTTTGATAAATCCGGTTACTTCTTCGCTTACTAATTTTACTTTTCTGTTGAAGAGATAATTTTTTAATTCATTCATCAGATAGATCGGATCGGTCGTAATATCTCCTGTGTAGTGGACGGCTCCCATTCCAATCATCCTGACTCCGGGATTGACCGATTGGATGTCATCATTGGATAATGTTTTTGTTTCAATTCCAAGCCTGGCGGCTTTATGTGACAATTCGATTTCTTCATCCAGTGCATGTTGTGTATTACAAAACATCAGGATCCCATGTTTATCCAGAGGGGGGATGACGCCTTGCAGTTCAACGGACAGGTATAATTTTTTTGAATAATTGAGAAGACCGTTCATCAATCCAATATGGTTAATCACATTTCGTTTAGAGGCATGTTGATAAAATGATAAACACCATTGAATAAAATCCAAATCAAAGGAAGGTCTGAACAATAATGGACTTTTGCTATCCAACATCCATTTAAACCCCTGTTGGATGATGCCTGGCGCTGCCAATGGAATAAAATGAGAAGGACAGATCATGCCTGCATTACCATAAGACGCCGAAAGTACATCCGACTCTTTATCAAATAGGGTTATATCATACCCTTCCTGCTGTAGGTAATATGCACTAAATAATCCTATGATGCCACCACCGATAATCGAGATATGCATACGTTTAAATTACTTGAAATCCTTCCCAGTAAGGATCGTCGTCGTCTAAAAAAATGGTATTGTATCCATATACTTTAGCCCATCCTTCGATGCTGGGTACGATGGCTTTCTTACCATGATATTCCAATACCTCTTCTACGCGACCAATAAATTTTGAATGAATGATGCTCTCATGAATAAACGAATCGCCTTTTTGCAGCTTTCCTTTTGCTGCCCATTGTGCCATACGGGCCGAAGTGCCGGTACCACACGGTGAGCGGTCGATCGCTTTATCTCCATAAAATACGGCATTGCGTGCGGTAGACCCCTGATCACGCGGTTTCCCGGTCCACATCACATGCGTGCAGGTATTGATGGTAGGATTTACAGGATGAGTGAAAGTATATTTTTCATTGATCTTTTTCCTGATTTGCAATGACCATTGGATGAGTTGTCCTGCTGTGTAATCATCGATATCCGTGAAATTAGTTTGCGGATCAATGATCGCATAAAAATTACCGCCGTAGGCTACATCAAATGAGATTTTACCCAGTTCTGCTACTTCAATATCTAAATCAACGGCTTCTAAAAAAGAGGGTACGTTGGTTAGTTTTACAGATTTTACTTGTTTGCCTTCTTGAACATAATCAATGAGTACCAATCCTGCCGGGGCTTCCATGCGAATATGTCCGGGTATTTTAGGATTTATCAAACCGTGTTCGATGGCTGCCGTGATGGTGCCAATGGTTCCATGGCCACACATCGGCAGACAACCACTGGTTTCTATAAACAAGACCGCGATGTCATTGGATGGATCATGGGGTGGAAACAAAATGCTGCCACTCATCATATCATGACCCCGTGGCTCATACATAAGGCCCCGGCGAATCCAATCGTATTCTTTTAAAAAATGTTGTCGCTTTTCACTCATATTGGATCCCTGCAGTATCGGACCACCACCAGCGACGAGCCGTACGGGATTGCCACAGGTATGGGCATCAATACAAAAAAATGATTGTCGCATTTGATTTGCAAATGTAATTTTTTCTATCAGTTATAGAGTAAAGGTTTACTTCTTTCCTTTCTTTTTGGGCTGAGGTTTTGGTTCTTCTTTCTTTAAAGTGAAAGGGTATGATCTTTCAAAAAAATTTCCCGGCACATCGAGTTCCACATAATTTACATTCCCCCAGTAATATTGATGATTGAGAGACTTTTCTCCATTGGATTCAAACGAAGAATAGCTGTCTTTTTTTAATGGCCATGGCCCTTTTCCATATGCCCTGAGCACACGATCTGTTTCAGAGGACAAATATTCTTTTAATTCGCCGGCTGCATTTTGATCTATCGAGACTTTATTCCCCTGGATCGCATCTATTCCTGATTTTTTCTCTCCTTTCAATATCTTGATGGTTTTGACAGATTGAGGATATAATAAATGAATTTCTCCCCTGATCTCATCAAATACAATGGGCTTGAAATTATCATCTTCGGTATTGGCTGACAATGAACATTCATTCTGGTCATAATATCCTGCATCCGTTTTATTCGAACTGATTTTTCCTTTGTTATAAAAACTAAGTTTAGAAAACGAAGCTTGTGCATACGGACTCTGCAATTTATCGGATGGCAAATAATAAAATAAATTCCATTTGGTCGTTTTATCCAATTCATCGGTGTGACTGGTCAGTTTAAGATGATCTTTGATATTGAACAAAGCTGTATCCACTTTGGTGATCGTGGAATAATCAACCGGTGTATAAGCTGTATACCTTTCTTTGGTGATATTGCCCTGTCCTTTTTCTAATTGGATATCCAAGGAAGGATTGAGCTTGAGTTTCTGTACGGACGTCTTGGCAATCATGACGACCTCGATGCTGGCGATGGTACCCTGGACTTTGATGTACATCAGGGATCCCTGTCCAATTCCTTTGGGTAAATGTAAATCACTTAATTGTTTATCGTCACCCTGGATGGCAATCGAGGTATTGCTGCTGGTTTCTAAAGGCATTCCGTTTTTATTAAATGCATCCATACTCAGTAGATCGTAACTTTTATCAACAAAAACTGACGCAAGATTATTTTCCATTTTTAATAGCCAGATGCTGAACGTATCTATTTTTTTAATTATATTAATATCATTCTGGTTAAAAGTGACTTTTTTAAATTGGACAGGTACTTTGATTGTAATCTCTCCTTCCAATCGTGCGATGCCGGCTGCGGACTCTGATTTTAATTTGACTGTTTGATTTCCTGTGTAATACAATGTATTGCCGGTATGCACATTATTGGGATTGCCAGCATCTAAATAGTTTTTACCTGTTTTATCAGTTGCTTTGATCCACTTCGTATCATAGGTAACAATTCGTGGATTGGGATAAAAGAAATTGTCAAATTCCACCAGCAATTCATCTTTGCCGAATGGAGAAGGTTTAAAATAGAAACTATTGATAAAAGCATTGTTCATGACCGGTACAGATGTTTCCTTGAGGTCGGCAGGCACGGCAAAAGCGGCTTTTTTATCAGGTATCTCTTTGTCGGATGGCTTATAATCTTCCAGGAAAGCTTCTTGCATTTTCTTAACCAGCTCCATCATTTCCATAGAATCTTTATGGGTCATCGGTTTGTCAACCGCCTTTTTTTGCGCAAATGTGGTCATGTTCGTCAGTAATAGAATAAAAAGGAATATTTTGTGCATAATCGGATTATTGAATCTTAAAAATAATGAGAAAATAAGTTTTGAATGCTTACTTTCTTATTTCAATCTATTTATAAACTAACGGTTACCTGCTTTGACTTTTCAACCTATAAAAGGTCGTGCCGTGTCAACCTTTTAAATACCAATCCCCATAAAATTCATGATACATCTCCAATAATTTTGCAATTTTGCGCCGCACATTAATCATATATATTATTTTACTATATGTATTATTATCTCAAAGGAAAGCTTGCCGGAGTCACCCCTACCTATGCTGTCTTGGATTGCAATGGTGTAGGGTATCATGTTCACATCAGCCTGCATACCTTTAGCCAGATCGATAAACAAGAAAACGTTTTGCTTTACACCCATCTGGCCATCAAAGAAGATGCTCATGTATTATATGGCTTTGCCCAATTGGACGAGAAGGCATTGTTCCTGTTGCTGATTTCTGTCAATGGTGTAGGTACCAGCACCGCCCAATTAATATTATCTGCGTTGACACCCGAATCTATTCGGCAGGCGATATTACATGAAGATGATCTCACTTTTAAAGCCATTAAAGGGATAGGTGAAAAAACGGCTAAAAGAATTATCCTTGACCTGAAAGATAAAGTACTCAAAGAAGGAGATAGTAAATCCATTCCTCTAAGTGGTAATGTATCTCACAATACTTTACAGAATGAAGCGTTATCAGCATTGATTGCATTGGGATTTCAAAGGCAAAAGAGCCAACAAGTACTTGCCTCGATAGTCCAAAAGCAATCAGTGACAAGCGTAGAGGAACTGATAAAACTGGCATTAAAGCAGCTTTCGACTTAAAATTCCGGTTTCATATTATGTTTCAAATTAATGCGTAAGTATTTTTAAATTAGAAAGTTATTTGTTAATTTTGCGTTTGGCATATTTTAAATCGATTAACCTGCCGGGACTCACGGTGAGGCTAACCTTTTAATAAACAGAATGAAGTCAGTCATAGTTAGTACCATTTGCATTATCTCTCTCATCGGACTTACATTTCACCCGATTCAAGCTGCTCGCGAGAGATATTATGAGTTTAAGAAATATTTAACTCCCTATCCCGATACGACCAAGCCCGAAGAGAAAATCAGGCTTCCAAAAGATAAGACTGACCCTATTCAACTGAAAGACCCTGCCGCAATAACCAAAGATGTCATCTATGATGAGAAATCCAACCGGTATATCATGATAGAAAAAATCGGTGACGACATCATCAACAGCACACCCATGTCATTTGATGAATATGTAAAATTCAAGAACAAGGAAATCCAGGACTCCTATTTCAACGATCTTCAAGGCAATACCAGCGGTAAAAAAATAATTGGAAAAGACCCCATCGAGAAGGTAGATGTAAAAAAATCATTGATCGATCGTTTGTTTGGTGGTAATACAGTCGAAATCAAACCATCGGGGAATGTGGACATATCTCCCGGTTTTAGTTATCAAAATATCAAGAACCCTTCCTTAACGCTGCAACAACAGAAAAGATTCAGCCCTGATTTTAATATGCCAATTCAGATGGCTCTCAATGGTAAAATCGGTGAAAAACTGGGCTTGGATGTAAAATACAATACACAGTCCACCTTTGATTTTGACAATGCACTTAAGCTCAATTACAACAGTGCCAAGTTTAGTGAAGATGAAATTTTGAAGAAGATCGATATGGGGGACGTCAGTCTGACCACGCGGACTTCATTAATACAAGGTGCCCAGAAATTATTCGGAGCAAAAGTAGAGACCCAATTTGGTCATTTAAGACTGACAGGGATCGTAGCCCAGTCAAGAAGCCAACAATCCAGGATCAACCTTCAAGGCGGTGCCCAATTACAGGAATTCTCGATCCAGGCGGATGAATACGATGAAAACCAACATTACTTTTTCGGCCATTATTTTAGAAACGTTTTCGAACGATCCTTGGCAAAACTGCCCGTGATCAATTCACTGGCCAAAATCGATCTCAATAGTGTACAAGTATGGATTAGTCCTGATCCCCGGGATATCAATAACCTCCGACAAGTCGTGGCTTTCTCCGACTTAGGTGAATATGACAGGATGAATAATGTAAATCCAACGAACTGGAAAATGGGTACATTACCTATTACAGATCCCCAATACAATGAAAAGTTGCCTTACAATCAAACCAATAAAATTTATCAAACATTTTTATCCGATCCTTCGCTCAGACAAGCAGATAAAGTAACCAGCGGAGTGCAAAGACCTCCCTTCGACTTTACAAATGGTCGGGATTATGAAATATTTAAGGGGAAATTATTAGATCCGCGGGAATACACCGTCAATCCGGATCTCGGGTTTATTTCCTTTCGAAGGATTGTAAGGCCCAGTGATATCGTAGCGATTTCATTTAAATATACTTTCAATGGAAAAGCATACAAAGTAGGTGAATTTACGCAGGAAGTTTCACCGGATTCTTTGAGCGTGATCGTCTGTAAATTGATCAAACCAAGATCCAATCGCGTGGACATACCCATCTGGGATCTTATGATGAAAAACTTTTATTCACTTAGATCGTATGGTATCAGCGAAGAAGACTTCAGGCTCGATGTTTTATTTGACCAACCGGGTAAAGGAGAAAAAAGATTTTTACCGGAGACAGAACTTGCATCCGTACCGTTATTGAATGTACTTAATCTGGACAAGCTCAATCGCCAGCGGGACCCTTTTCCTGATGGTCAATTTGATTTTGTCCCGGGATTGACCATTGATCCTCAAAATGGCCGCATGATGTTTCCTGTATTAGAGCCATTTGGTAAAAGTCTTGGAAAGAAAATATCAGATCCTGACTTAAGGAAAAAATATGTTTTCCAGCAGCTATATGATTCGACAAAGACCGTAGCTCTTAACTTTCCGGAGGCAGACCGGTATATTATTAAAGGTCAATACAAATCATCCAATGGAGGAGGCGATGTCTCTTTAAACTCTTTTAATATACCTCAAGGATCAGTCAAAGTCAGGGCAGGTGCTCAGTTACTCAGACCCGATCAATACCAGATCGATTATCAATCCGGTCGCGTATCGGTTACCGATCAGGCCATTCTCAGTTCGGGAGTGCCGGTTACCATTGAATACGAAGACAATAACGTATTTGGTTTCAATAACAATCGCACGATGTTTGGCTTGCGTGGTGAATATGAGTTTAACAAGCATCTTAGTATCGGAGGAACCATTATGAGATTATTTGAAAGACCGTATACCCAAAAAGTAAACATTGGAGAAGATCCTATTAATAATTCAATTTATGGTCTCGATATGGTATATAATAATTCAGCGCCCTGGATTACGAGGATGCTTGATAAACTACCATTTTATTCGACCAAAGAGCCTTCTAAAATATCTTTCATAGGGGAAGGTGCGTGGTTGCGACCCGGTCACTCGAAGGCCATCAATCAGGGTAAAGATAAAGGAGGCACATCCTATATCGATGACTTCGAAGGCAGTACCAGTAATCAGGATCTCACGTCACAAATCAACACCTGGTATATTGCATCTACTCCCACTGTAAAGCGATTTGGCGAGTCAGGACCTGCTAATAACAATACATTATTGCCGGGCGTCAATCGGGCACATCTGAGTTGGTTTAGAATAGATCGATTAGCATCGAGTGGTATTGGAGGAGATAATTATTCAGCTCCTATTCCGATTAAAGAATTATTCCCCGCCCGCGATTTACAACCCGGTCTCAACAGTGAGATTTATACTTTCAGCCTGCAATATGATCCGCACGCACGAGGTCCTTATAATTTTGACGAGCCCAAAGGCACAAGCTATTCAGCCGGCCTTACCACCAATGGTTTATTAAAAGCTCCGACTTCCAGATGGGCCGGCATCATGAAAGGTCTTTATAATACCGACTTTGAAGCCGCTAATATCGAGACAGTCGAATTCTGGATGCTGGATCCTTTTATGAGTAAAGCCGATGGATCACCCATTACGAAGGGAGGGTATCTCAATATCAATCTTGGGGATATTTCCGAGGACGTCATGAAAGATGGTCAACTCTATTTTGAAAATGGATTGCCTACTACTAAAAATGCTACCCGTGTAGAGAATACTGCCTGGGGTAGAGTACCGCTTGTACAAGCTATAACCCGGGCGCACAGCAATGATCCCGAAATCTTAAAGCAACAAGATCTGGGTTTTGATGGATTGGATGATGATGGCGAAAGAGTGCATTTTCAGGATTATCTGACAAAATTACAAGGCGGTTTAAATCAATTGGCATTTGATCAAATCCGGAATGACCCTGCTAATGACAATTACGAATTTTTTAATTCGGATCAATATCCTGCCAATGCCAATCTTACAACACGTTATAGTAAATGGAATAATCCCCAGGGGAACAGTAGCTTTACTAATCAATCGGGTACTACGATCCGGAATTATACACAATACCCCGAATCGGAAGATATCAATGATGATAATGCATTTGATCAAAGCGAAGCATTCTATGAATATCGCATTCCGATCCTCAGAGGAAATAATGGAAAATTAGCTGTCAATAAATTTGTGACCGATACCATTACCGGAGCCAACGGTCGCACCTGGTATAAATTTAAAGTTCCCATTGTAGCTCCTGATACCGTAGTAGGTCAGATTAGTGGATTTAGAAACATCCGGTTTGTAAGATTGTATATGTCGGATTTTGACGAATCCGTAACCTTGAGATTTGATGCCATCGACCTGGTGAGAAATCAATGGCGACGATATAAATTACCCCTTTGTTGCAGGGACAAAATCAATGATTTCCAGTTTGATGTCAACGATGTAAATATTGAAGCCAACAGTAAAAGAATTCCCATTCCCTATGTGGTTCCTGCCGGAATACAAAGGGAGAATACCATCGGACCTTATCCAAACATCCGCCAAAACGAACAATCCATTGCTCTCACCGTCAACGGTCTCGAAGATGGTTGCGGTGCCGGCGTTTTCAAAACCGTTAGACTGGACCTGAGAAACTATGAAAGGCTGCGTATGTATGTGCATGCAGACTCAAAAGAAAATCTTACATCTCAACAGTTCTCTACTTTCATTCGCATCGGAAGTGATTTTACTAATAACTA
>CALMKY010000226.1 GCA_937867195.1 uncultured Saprospiraceae bacterium
GACAGATGATAATATATTGTAAAGATCCGCCATGACTTCATCTTTTGCTGCGTATTCACCATTTAATCTTGATTTAGATTTTTGATTGGTCAATTGATACCACGGATCACCATAACATTGATAGGCTCCCCAGGTGTTATTGGCTTCGGTATAGGCTGCTTTTCGTGCCCTTTGGACAGCCAAGCCAAACTGAACACCGTCCAGTAAATTAGTATAAACCACTTCAGCGAATTTTTTAGCAGAAGCATCGTTGACGGGCCATCCTGCCACGATGACGGCATTGACACCCAGGTTGATTAATTCAGTACCGATATTGGCCGCGAACTTATATCTGTTTTCATAGTATTTTTCCTGTTTTGGTTTTATTTCACCCAAACTACAACAATTGATAAATGCAAACTCGGGTATATGACTAAAGTTTTTAAACTTATCCGGAGTCAGTACGAATCCATTATTTAATACAATACCGGTCTTACCATCTTCTACCTGACCATGCCCCGCTACATGCAGTATTTTGAAAGCTTCATTCGTAAGATGGGATAATATTTCTAATTTTTTTTCTTTATTGGTAAGTGGTGTGGTATTGAAATTATTTTTTACTAGTAGTTGATTCACCAGATCAGCTTCTTCTTTTGCACCCGGTAGATCGGGAAGATCGGTACCGGAATAATCAGGATTACCTATTACTAAAGCTGAATTGGATCTGATGACCGTGGGTCTATATCTCGCATTGGGAGTAATCAACTGCCGAATCAATCCGGAATTGATAAAGGTAGGTTCCAGGTCCTGGTCTTTATCATGAAACATCTCCCAGGGTATGGAAGCCGTATCAATATCCATTTTCCATACAATATTGTTTTGCTGACGGATGATATCTTTTAAGTTATAAGGTATTAATAATTCAAACAGCGTCTTGGCATCCGTACTATTCCAGTTTTTATAAAGAGCCATTTCTGCAAGCAGAGAATCGACTTCGTCCATCGAAGTAAACGTGTTTTCCTGCTCTACCCGGGCGATGCCGGAAGACGAAATGAATTGTATTTTATGTATTTTATTACTTTCATCGTGTTGAGTCGAAAAATTATGCCACCATGCATCGTCATTGGAAAACTGGAATTTTTTCCTGGCTCCGTATTTTTGTTCAATCTCTTTTTTGAGCGTGATGTTTATTTTATTATCTGCTCTTTCTTTGATGGCGGATAATTGATAATGCATATTGAGCGCTATGTGCTCGTATTGCTCCACAAACTCGACTCTTTCAATTGGCCTGAGTTGATTATTTAATTTTCTAATTACTTCATTTGCTTTTTGAATACCCGTCAGGATCGCTCGGAGTGCTTCGTCCATGGGTATTTTGCCATAGCCCGTACCGATGCATAAGCAAGAGATACTGCTTTCTATGGTAAGGCGATCGTGTTTTGCATTGGTTTCATCTTCCAACCATTTATTATTGACATTGTCACGCATATACATAGCATAGTTGACTATGCCGAGCTCGACCGTTTTGCGAAGATTGTAAGCATTGAATTGATCTATTTCGCCCAGGCCCACGATGATCGCACCGCAAGGATCTTTATCCGGATCAAATAAGATCAGGCTTTCACCGACCCGTGCAGGATAATTTCCTATCTGATTTCGTTCCATTAATTTACCTTCATAATAATTGTCCAATGCTTTTTCTGATCCGGTAATAGCTTCTCTACCAATATGACCCGCCATGACCGCATAAGATGCATATTTTAAATCGCAGTGAACTACGGATACCGAGATCGGATCCTGACCGGTGCTGCGTTTACTTTCTTTATTGGGCCGGTTGATCAGGTTGTTCCATGCTTCATCTGCTCTGTTGGAAACCGGTTCGTATTCCACCGGCACCAGGCCTTCGTAATCTTTTATAGTCTTTGTACCCCGTTGTGCCAGGGTAGAGGGCGGTTGATTAAATAAATTATTTCCAATCGATACTTTGTTATCTATCAGTAATTCTTTTATTCCATCAAACAACCTGTTGTCGCAGGCTAAATCACCATGAATCGTATCATATGCGTAATAGACTTGTTCGGGCTTGATTGTTTTGGGGATACCCAGTTCCCAGGTAACGGAGCCATCACCTTCCGGGGTACCGAAGAATTTTAATTTATTATTGATTACTTCATATGCACAAGTTGTACTGTCTGATTTGCCGGCAATGTATACCACATTCTTTAGGTCAGCAGAAGGTAGCCAATCGTTTACCTCATCTTTGTATAGTGTAAAGTTTTTTAATAATTTCGGTACATTGAATTTTTCATTGAGCAATTCCACTTTGAGTGATTCCCATTTTGATTTACTTTCCCAATCTTCTGTCAATGGTAATAACTGGTACATGCCTTCAAATGAATGATACAAATCGAGTAATTGCTGTTGGCTATGACCCAGGTCCATTAAATTGATTTGGCGAACCACTTTAAGATGTCCGGTAAATGCTTCCACGATCAAATGTGATCCACGCCAGGGTGTGCCTAACAAGATTAATTTGGAATCTTTTTTATTAATGAATTGATTCCATTCGTTTTTGTACAATCGCATCATATCTCTTACCACCAAGCCTCCCATACTATGGGCAATGATGCGGATCGGCTGACCTAGCTTAGATAGCGAATTTATTTTTTCTTTCAGCAGATTAGCCGCTAGACTCAGGGACTGCCTCCAGTCATAACCAAATGTAATGACATCGTATTCGCCTGATAAATATTCGGTAAGATCTGCATAATATTGACCGATCACATAATCTGTACCGACCACCGGATGTTTACCAGGATCTAACTCAAACATCCGTCCTCTTCCTATTTCTATTAAATCGGCCCATATGATATTACCATCCACACTGAGCTGCGTGCCCATGATACCCGGTATAAGGATTATGATGGGTTTATTGCCTGTGGTTGGATCTGATTTGAATTTTCTATATTTTTTAAATAAACCTACTATGACACCTCGTGAAGCCAGATCTTCATTGGCTACGGTTGTAAACTCTTTGATTTTATCAGTTTTTACCTGCAAAGCATTCGCAAGAGCTTGTTGCGTATTTTTATTTTTGAAATACGTGATATGGCTTGTCTGATTGTCTCTCGAAGTATAAATCTGGACACCATCTTCCCTTAGCATACCGCGGCTCATGCTTTTGGTATTGACTACAAAATCATTTTCAGTTCTAAATAAAATATTGGTAAGTATAACCAATGAAGAATGTCCAAAACCACCTCCAAATTCGGCATCTCCTTCAATGACCGCCAGCTTGCTTTTGAGAGTAATATCGGACCGGTTGATTAGTTTTTGAGGAAATGATCCGGGAATCATCGATAATAATCCGGGCAGATAGACCGCTTGTCCTTTTATTTCTTTGATGGCTACGATCACGCTTTTAATAAATTGATATGGAGCAAATGCTTTCACTGCGGGAAACAAACCGATTGCATTTAAGATTGCATTCAGGAATTTTTCAAAGCTATTATCCAGAATCACTGTGCCGGCCGCAGGGCAAGCAACCCGAATGATTTGTTTGACTTCAATTTTCTTTTCTTTGGCAAGTTGATTTAATTTACCGAGTTCCTTCGCCAAAGGGGAATTTTGATCAAATGTTTTAGCAGATGCAATCTGCGCCATAGTGTACGCTTCAATGTTTGACTCCAAATTGATCCGATCACAGGTGGCCAGGATATCAGCGATAATGCCTCCGCGTGAATGGGATATAATATCCAAAGTACATCCCTCAGGTAATTCCTCCAGTACCTGAATGGCATTCTTAAATGGACTTTCTGTCAACGTATAATGTTGCAAGGCCAATACATTCTTTCCATACTTGCTGGAAATGAGTTCCGGTACACCTATATTATTCTGATCTTCGAAAAGTCCGCTAAAAGACCCATCGAAAGAACTTATGGTACCATGTAAGAAAAGTAAATAATGCTGAGGAGTCTTAATTTCTTCTGTAAATGGAATTAAGTCCCCTCCTTTGACTCTAAAAAAACCGGGATCGGGCATGCAATATTTATCTGTCATCAACCCCAGTTCATACGTCATTTCATTGATTCCTTTCTTTTTTAATTTGCCGGTGAGTTTGCTTTTTACAAATTCTAAAACATCCAGTTTGAATTCATCGGCTGAACCTCCTCTATTGGCAGGTATATTGACTGCAGTCATCGAATCGGGCAATTCCAATACGCCTTTATCATTGATTAAGGATTTACCAAATATCTCTTCCAGCTCGGGGATCGTGCTGATCCATTCTCCACCATCTTTAAATTTTAAACAGACTATTTCTTTTCCTGTAGTATTCACATTTTGAATCACTGCCTTAGCGTCCCTCTTGCGTCCTATGATTTCGAAGCTCTGAGTAATTTCAATGAATTCGCTTTCATTTTTTCCATTACTGACAGAATTTATTTCGCCGGGTATCCGTATTGAATTGATTGGTTTATTGGATGCCATTGTATTAATGTTTTAGAAATTAATTACAGGATTTCAAGGACATAACAGATGATCTTCAGTAGTTTCAATATCCATGATGATTGAAGTAAAAACAGATTTGGGTAGAGTAGTATATTCTAAGAATTCAAGAATCATTCTATTCCGGAAATCTTCCCCGGATTCAATGGATATATGCCCTTGTGTATTAGGATTTCGGGCCATACTGACTGGGTTTATGTACTAAAGTTAAAAAATTTTACATCCTTTGAGAAGCAATCAAAAGACATATTATTTATTTATAATCCAAAATCTTTTATGAGATTCGGATGAGGGATATTGGTAGAATGTAATGAATCAATGAAAAGTCACCCTTTTAGCCGAAAAAATTGATTTATCATTCGTCCTGATAATTGATTACACATATGGTATTCTTTGCCATTGAAACAAATAGTCACTATGGTTTTTGTTTCTATTTATTCAATCTGATTGGTTATCATATTTGATCGATGTAAATTATAATCTGTGTGGATCTGGATGAACTAGTTTTATTCGAAGTTAGAATTGATATGCTCTTAAAAATCGTTTTTCAATTTTTTATCCATGTATTCGATTTCAACTGATTTCTTTGATTTGGTAGCACCTCTTGTAATCTCTACACCGCCACCACCGAGAAATCCAACTTTGACTCTAAACATACCGATGCCAATCACTCCATCTTTACCGCTGACTTCAAGGGCCAGCGTTTTGGTAGATGTAAAATTAATTCCGGCATTTCCGAGTTCCAGTTTATCAAGTGCTTTTGCATCTCCTGAAAAAATGATGGACGTGTCTTTATCGATCGTAGCCATCACGACGGAAGATTGAGCTTTATATACCTGGAACACCACTTTGTATTTAGCTCTCCAGCTATCGATATTTTTTAATTGGTCTGCAACTTGCTTTACATTGCTGATGGCGGATACTTCGATCGTGGGTGATTTGACGATAAACGAATTTTCAGTTTTAAAGTCAAACTGAATGCTTGCGTTGATGGCTCCGGACGGTATGACATTTACTTTAGCACCTGCCACCAGTTTGGTAATTCTGGCACCGGTAGATGTGAAGTCGATTTTTGCATCAGGACTGTTTCGGATATTCAGTTGGATGCCAAACTCGGTTACAATATTTCCTTGTGGTACGAATACACCATTCGAAATGATTCCGTAGTCGCCCAATTGTATCGTATTGGTAATCGGGAGCCAGGAGGCATGCACATTCAGGTTTTTAGAAATAATGTCTTCAAATAATTCAGGTATACTTTTCATACTATGATTGGTTTTGGACTTTAAATATAACAGCAAATCACATGCTAGAGAATACTCATTTTTAAGTATTCAATAAGTATAATTTATAAATTTATACCAGATGATTTATCTAAAGAATGACAAGTAAGGCAAGACCACAAGTGATTTTTTGTTAGCTCTACAATGATTTGCTTGATAAATTTTTCTGATAATGCAATTTAAAAATAGAGTCTATCTCCAAATCATTTTAATATATCATAACACTTTATAAGTACTTTTAAACTCCTTCTTTCCAATCCGATAAATTTCATCGTTAGATAATGGGCACACTAAATAATCACCTTTCTCCACATATTGATTCTCTCCCCAGGAGGCCTGTATGTAAAACTGATCTTTCCATTTCATTGTCTTGGCTAATGAAGTGCTGATCGATATTGCCCGCACTTTACCTTTGGGACTATAGATCCCTGTACCCCGTGAAATCGTTTTTATTTTTTTATAACGGTTTTGAAATTTATCTGGAGATAAGATATAGGATTCTTTAGCCTTTGTCTTTAGATTGGTGACGATGAAATCTCCTTTATTGGCAGTATTACTGGTTTCGAGTCCTGAGCTCGTGATGGTCCGGATGATTTCTCCACCTTTGGCAAGAGTTGCTTGTACGTCACCGCTTTTTTGATAAATCTTACCTTTTGACTGAATGATTGGGAGGATATGGGTGAGGAGGTACGCTTGATCGATGGGAGATGGTTTTTGTTTAGACATATATAACGAAGTTTAAAAGTAATACCAAAAAATAGATTTAAAGAAGGAGTTTTACAGTATCAAATTTAAAATCATGATTCTGAGATGCGGAGGCAAACAGAAAATCAAATTATGTATAACATGAGAGGTATTTAATAATTAAATTCTATAAATATCAACGTCTATGGTCAATTTATTACTTAATTTATCATTTTTTTTCGTAACCATCTTAAAGCTACTTAATAGATCTCCTTTAACTTTAAGTTAAGTAATATTATAATTTCGAAGAACAAGTTATTCAAAACCGTGGTGTTGAGACTGAAGGAATGAAACGAGATTAACCATCACACATATTTCCCCACCAAGTCCCTCGTCTTATCTGCTAAAAAAAATGGTATATTCAATAATCCATCGTTGTACTCCAGATTTTTCCAGGAATAGCGTATGCTGAGTGATGGACTTAAATCCTTGCGATAATAAGTTAGACTCTTATTTTGTACAGACTCTGATGATTTTACTTCGATGGGTATGATCGCATTTTTATATTGAATCAAAAAATCGATCTCTGCATCCGATAGTGAAGTCCAATACCGGGGAGGATCAAACTGGCTGAGTAAAGATTGCAAGACATAGTTTTCACTGAATGCTCCTTTAAATTCTGTGTACAGATCGTTGGGATGGATGAGGACGGAGGGATCAATTCTGGACTGACTTCGCAATACCCCGATGTCCACCAAATACAATTTAAAACTACTCAAATCATCGTAATGACCAAGGGGAATCCTGGGAGCTTTGGTTCTATATACTTTTGTTACCAGGCCAGATAATTCTAGCCATTCAAGCGCGTTCTCAAATTCGCGGGCACGTGCTCCGGGTTTTACGACCTGGTATAAAAACTTTTTGTTTTCTCTGGCGAGTTGAGATGGGATAGAATTCCAGACATGATTGATTTTAGCTACATCGGATGGCTTACTGTGTTTTGAAAAATCCAGGATAAACGATTCCCGTACATTATTGAGCTTCCGTTCGGTGTTTTCTATATCTATTTGAGAGATCATGGTAGCGGCCACAGCAGGCATACCCCCACAGATCGAGTATTGACTAAATTTTTCTCTCAATGTATTAAATAAAAGCAGGGGTATCGTTTCTGCTGACGATATGTTTTGGACGAACTGGTAGAGCTTGCTATCTGCAGTCCATAAGTATTCAAGAAAGTTGAGTGGATAAAGATTTAAAAACTCTACCTGCCCAACCGGAAAACCTTGCTTGTTTTCTTTCAAGGCAACTCCCAGTAATGAGCCGGCTGCAACGACAGGGTATTCAGGGGCATCTTCGTGAAAGTATTTTAGCGCATTCAATGCTTCTTTACATTCCTGTATCTCGTCGAATATCAATAAGGTATTGGAGGTAATGCTTCGGTGACGAATCACCGACAATTCCTGCAGGATCCGGCTTATGTCTTTAGTCTTTTGAAATACATCTTTAATCTCATCAGTTTTTTCAAAATTGAAACAAGCACAATCTTCAAAATGATTTTTGCCAAATTCTTTTAATAAATGAGTCTTACCTACCTGACGGGCTCCTCTGACGATCAAAGGTTGACGCCCGGGCCTGTTTTTCCAGTTGAGCAATTCCTTTTCCAGAGTTCTCCTAAAATCGATCATTTCACAAAAATACTCCAAAAAATGTGAATAAAATCACATAAAATGGAGAATTTGTGTGAAAATATTTTGTAAACCATTTAGCGTACTCAATATCACTAAGCGTCTACTAGCACGCCTAATGGTTAGATAAATAGGATTTACTAACAAAAATTATCCACATATCTCACCACATCTCTAAATGCCTTTATCTCCAGCTTAATCCGGATATTAATCCTATGCGTCCTTAATGTATTAGGAGAAATAAAAATTTTACTACCGATCTTTTCATACGTCATACCATCCGCGATGAGCTTGCGTATTTCTTTTTCGCGCTGGTTAAGAGACATGAATTTTTCGTAATGCTTGAGGAATGAATTCATTGTC
Source organism: uncultured Saprospiraceae bacterium (assembly GCA_937867195.1). Lineage (GTDB taxonomy): Bacteria > Bacteroidota > Bacteroidia > Chitinophagales > Saprospiraceae > JADJLQ01. Next base: position 8,501 of record CALMKY010000226.1, read on the forward strand.
ATTAATGGCCAGGGCGAGAGCTCGGCTGTGGTAGAGATGAGCTCGGTCAGGAGAAGATGCCAAAGGTTTTACTGCGATTATGAGCATCGCTAATAAAATACATAGGAGCGCTGAGTAACGGTGAAAGGCCTCAGAAAAGGGAGGCTATCCTTATTTGAAATAATCATTTGGGTTACGATTTCGGATAGCCCCGTCTAAATAATATAAAAATGTATGATCCAATGTGAAGGTCTGTACTCCACAATGATAAAATCGAAAGATTCCGGAAAATCCAGGTCAAATCAATCAATATCAGCTGATTTGATAGTAGAAACTGGTCTTTCAATTTCGTCGTATTATAAATTAATCACATTGCATAAAACACGAGGCATTCCTCGCGATTATAACTAATCATAAATTAAATCACACAAATATAATATTTTTAAAAATTAAAATCAATCGATTGCAATCATAGAATTTATCGGACAACTAAAATTTTGTTTTAAATCAGTAAAAATCGGTGATAAAAACCATTTTGGGGCTTTTCCGACATACTGGGCCATCTAAAAGACAGGCATTTCTAATCATTTTCTTATAATTGACTATTTCTGACGACGGGTTTCTGCATCTTGTTTTAATCTCAAATTCCTGAATCCGCCATCTGGGATCAGGACACCGCTCAACTAGGTTCGTTATTAATAATTCCTATCTTTGCGCCTCTAACAGACAGCATATAATGAAATTCAGTGTATCATCAGCAGATTTACTCAAGCAAATCAATATCGCCAGTGGGGCTATTGGCAGTAATCCGGTGCTCCCCATCCTCGAAGATTTTTTATTTCATGTAAAAGGGAAAACGCTAACTATTTCCGCTACAGACCTTGAAACATCTGTCAAAACGGAAATGGAAATCAAATCGGATCAAAATGGTTCGGTGGCCATTCCCGCTAAAATATTAAATGATACATTAAAATCATTACCCGAGCAACCTGTATCCTTTACAGTAGACACTGCCAATAACAGCATCGAAATTACATCGAGTTACGGTCGATATAAATTAGCCGGTGAAAATGCAGGTGATTTTCCGAGTTTTCCGTCCGCCAGTACGAACGATACGATCAAGCTCAATTCTGATTTATTGCACGAAGCATTTAATAAAACATTGTTTGCGACCAGCAATGATGAATTGCGACTGGCAATGACCGGCGTATTGATGCAGCTCGATAAAAATAAGCTCATCGTCGTGTCAACCGATGCGCATAAACTTGTGAAGTACACTTTCCTCGGATTGGAAAATAAAGCAACGGCTCAATTCATTCTTCCTAAAAAGACATGTAATATGCTCAAGAATGCTTTGCCGGCCAATACCGAAGTAGAAATCTCGTTTAATAAATCCAATGCGTTTTTTAGTTTTGGTCAGACCATCCTGGCTTGCAGACTCATCGATGCAAAATATCCCGATTACAATGGAGTCATACCGGTAGACAATCCCAATACACTTACGGTCAATCGCGCTCAATTATTGCAATCCCTTCGTCGGATCGCCATCTATGCCAACAAAACGACCAACCAGGTTGCTTTACACATCGACGACGGTAGTCTTACCGTAACTGCCCAGGATCTCGATTTCTCTAATGAAGCTACAGAACAACTGGCATGTACTTTTAAAGGCAAACCATTATCCATCGCTTTCAACGGCAAATTTTTGATCGAGATGCTCAGCGTCATGACCAACGATGAAATCACTTTCAGACTTTCATCGCCCAATCGGGCCGGCATCGTCAATCCTGCCGAAGAAGTTAAAGGCCAGGATTTACTCATGCTCATCATGCCGGTATTGATTAACACCGGACACTAAATGATATAAACAAGACTAATTGAGGATATTCACTGTTAGGCTTCCGACATCAGGTAATTTGTAAGCGTTTGTTCACCCATGATAGGATGATTTTCTCTTATTGCCTTCATGCCCATACTTTCCATAAATGGTTTGGCAGTAATGCTCGCATAGGTATACAGATGGATAAAACCTTTCAGCAGACTTTCGGCTTTCAAACGTGTATAGATCTCACGGGCAATTTTTTTTCGCTGGTAATCTGGATCCACATAAAGAAAATCCAGGTAACAACCCTGGTCCAGGGAGCCAAAAGCGATTCCTTTATTTTCGTATAATGCCAATAGAAAGAATTGAGACTCGATTTTATGGATCCATCGTTCTATATTCCTGATCGACGATGTCCATGCTTGAATCTGTGGTAATGTATAATCATGGAGACAAGAAATCGTAACAGCACGGTAAAAAATATCATGCATAGTATCTAAATCGGATACCCTTGCCGGTCGAATGATGATGTCATTTAACATGATACAAAATAAAAATGCAGATAAACAAATCCATGTTTATCTGCATCATACTAAAAAAATATTTACCGGACTCTAATTTTTTACAAACTGACCAAGTTTTTTACCATTCAACATCATGAAATAAGTACCGGATTGCATAGAAGATGGTAAATCAATGGTGATATTGTTTTTACCTTTTGCAGCAGAAATCACCTGTTGCATCAATAATTTACCTGAGATATCGATCAGGTTTAAATTCATGCTGGACTCATTATCATTATTAAATGAAAGTCTTACCTGGTGATCAGCAGGATTAGGATAGATGACGGCTTGATCGACAGATTGCACACCAAAATTCAATACAGAAGGTGCCTGCAATCCTGCGGGAGATGTACCTCCACCGACGGCAACTGCATTCCATGCATTGATGGTCTGGGTCACTTCATTCGTACCTGCTCCATAAAGGTCAGTAGCAGCCTGAATGGAAGCTGTACGGCAAGATGCATAGTTAGAAGAACTCACCAGGTACACAGTCAAGGTACGAAATGCAATAGCCTGAGATTTAGCAATACCGAGCCCCGTAACATTATAGGCAAATCCTTTATCATTCGTGCCTGAACCGCCGGCAGTCAATAAATAAAACCAATAATTGAGTACTCCACTATTGGTATGTACACCGCCATTATCTGCGGTACCGGTATACCAGTAAGTACCTTTGTAGGTATTGGGATCAGCATATGCTTTCGGATTGCTCATACTGCGGATTACATAAAAATCTCCGCCGATAAGCCAATCATTTTGACTGGGTCTGGCATACTTTTCAATGGCTGTACCGAAAATATCGCTAAATGCTTCGTTCATCGCACCACTTTCATTGCTATAGACCAGGTTAGCAGTAAAAGAAGTAAGACCGTGTGTAATCTCATGGCCACATACATCGATCGCGGTCAGGGGCTTGAAATTATCTGTAGCACTACCATCCCCATAAGTCATACGGGATCCATCCCAGAATGCATTGAAATAATTTGAACTGTAATGCACATAGGATTTAATGGCAAACCCGTTACCATCGATGCTGTTGCGGTTAAAAGTATTTTTATAAAAATCATACGTTTTTTCTGCGCCCCAGTGAGCATCGGTGGCATATTGATCGAGATTGGTATTTACATTATTCCAGGTATTATCAGCATCGGTAAAGTCTACCGCTCTACTATAGGAAGTTCCTTTGCGTAAATTAAACGTCTGAACACCGTTGCCTCTTCCTGTTTCACGAAGACGGTACACTCCGGCGTTTAAATCAGTGGTGATGGCCTGAGTTCCGCTGAATCCGGTTATGGCAGTTCCGGGGGCATTGGTTTCATGGATTAATTCATTACTTCCTAAGATAGCACCATTCACCGCATCTACAAATACGTGCTTGCGACTTAATGGATCCGCTGCATAAATATCAAATTTGTAAGCCAGTCGCAAATTGGCTGCCTGGTCTTCCTTTGCAGCATTATAGTACACCAATGATCCTTTGGGATAAAAACTGGCATTGGGATTATTGCTTTCAGCCTTGATAAATGATTCTTCAGCTGCGTCTTGCCATTTATAGGATTTAGCACCTACAAAAGACAAGGCATTTTTAAGAGCGGCCGATTCAGACAGGCTCGAATTTTTGGTTAGGCCATTGGATTTATACCAATTACCGTTTTGATATAATAATTTACCCCCTTTGCTATGGCTGATATAGATGCCATCTTCTACCGGAATATTATTAATTAATTGCTGAGTGCGAACGTGTTGGAAACCCATGGGATCGGTTTCATTGGATAATTGTTTGTGTGAGTTATTAGCCGATACTTTTCCGGACGGATCAGCTAAATACACACTTCCATCATACGCTGGAGCCTTGTTACCTGTAAATTCCAGCCATTCGGCATAGTCTTTATTTTTACCATACTCTACTTTAGAAGGTTTCTGGGACATTGCAAACATTGAGGTTAAAAGGATAAAGGCTAAAAAACTGAATCTTTTCATAAAAGGTGATTTTTAATTATTTAGGATCATAAAGCTAAGGAATCTCATTCAATCCTTGACTCTCAGTCGAAAAATTTAACAATAAAATTTTGCAAATCAACAATTGCTCTAAATAACATTTATTGAATCTGTAAACTGTAAAATAAAAAACCGATTCTTCTTAATCTTAAGAAAAACCGGTTGGTTAAAATGGATAGTGATTTGGCTATACCTTTAATTTCCTTTATCCTGTTGACCAAAGACTTTTTTAAGCAAGTCGCTGGTTCTTAAACTGATATCGTGTCGAATACCCGTTTCTTCTTTGGCAACCATACCAAATAATCCTTTCAGTGCCTGATTGGTCACATAGTCATCAAGGCGCGGATTGACTTTGGCGATGAGGGGTATTTTATTGTAGGCAGTTATAGCTTTGTCCCAGAGATCGGCAGCTTTCACTTCATTGAGAGATTGTAATATGATCGGTTGGAATTCATTATACAAAGCCTGATACGTCTGATTCTTAAGATAGGTTGTCGCAGCGGTATCCGGGCCCATCAGAATAGATTTGGCATCAGCAAAAGTCATATTGGTGATGGCATTTAAAAAGATGGGGGCGGCTTTGGTCGCAGCTTGTTCTGCAGCGCGGTTTAATTTGATGGTCAATTGTTCTTCAAGATTGCTAAAGCCGGGGATAAACTTAAGTTTGTCTATAACATTTTGTGCTTCAGAAGGAATAAAAATTTTATAAGGACTTTTATAA
>CALMKY010000227.1 GCA_937867195.1 uncultured Saprospiraceae bacterium
CCCTATATCAGCGGAAGTAATTATCTGTTGAAAATGAGCAATTTTAAGAGAGGAGATTGGTGTGAAAAATGGGATGCACTGTTTTGGCATTTTATGGACAAGCATCGTTTGTTTTTTTCGAAGAATCCAAGGTTAAAGATGCTTCTGCAAACTTTCGACAAGATGAGCAACGAGAAAAAAATACAAATACATAAAATGGTAAAAGAATTGAAAAGCTGAACATCAACACATGCTTTTCATAATGATACGATCGAAGAGATGAAAAGGAAGGGTTATCTCTTATCTTTTTAAAGCCAAGAATAAAATAATTCATATTTTCATTCTTATGTTGGATTTAAAATCAAAAGCGATCGACCTCGATCAGGATGATCCCATAGCGTATAAGCAAAATCAATATGTATTTCCTGTCAATGACCAGGGTGATCGATTATTATATCTATGTGGTAATTCGTTGGGCTTGCAGCCAGCGAAAGCCACTGAATATGTCAATAAAGAATTAGACCGATGGGGAAAATATGGCGTATTAGGGCATTTTAAAGGTGATCCTGCGTGGGCAGATTATGATCAACCTATGATCCAGACACTTTGTAAAATGGTAGGAGCAAATCAAGACGAAGTGATTATATCCAATACTTTGTCGATCAATATTCATTTGATCTTGGTGAGCTTTTATAGACCTGTAGGTAAGCGAATTAAAATATTGATTGAACACAATTCGTTTCCAAGCGATCTGTATGCTTTGAATTCCCATTTGCGTTTTAAAGGGTTCAATGCCGAAGAAATTTTAATTGAACTGAAACCCAAGCCGGGTGAGTCTTACATAACTCAGGCAGAAATTGAATCGGCGATTCTGGAGCATAAAGATACCCTGGCCCTGGTTTATCTTGGATCGGTCAATTATCTCAACGGCCAGATTTATCATATACAGTCCTTGAGCTCATTGGCTCACCAATGTGGAGCTTTGATTGGTTATGATCTTGCTCATGGGGTCGGCAATCTTCCATTTGAATTGCACACCTGGAATGTAGATTTTGCGGTATGGTGCCATTATAAATATTGTAATGGTGGACCCAATGCATTGGCTGGGATGTTCATTCACCAACATCACCATCACCAGGTTGATCAAAGGTTGGAAGGATGGTGGGGTAATGAAAAGAAAACCCGTTTTCTGATGCAACCGGATTTCAGACCGGAGCCAGGTGCCAGCGGTTGGATCATCAGTGGACCTCCCATTTTATCCCTGGCAGGTATGAAAGCAGGATTCGAAGATTTTGAGGAAATTGGAATGGAAGTTTTGAGAAAGAAATCAATTGCACTGACCGACTATTTGTGTCAGGTTTTAGAATCATTACAGGATGATCGATTGAACATCATTACGCCTGAGGATACTGAAATGAGAGGTTGCCAGATATCCATCGCCATTGATTCCAGGTTTAAAAAAGTTTATGATCATTTGCTTAATTACGATGTAGTTGTAGATTGGCGTGAACCAGGCATCATACGGGTGGCTCCCGTACCAATGTATAATTCCTTTAAAGATGTCTTTGAATTTGGGGAAAAGATGAAACTGGCTCTGAAACTTGTTTGAATCAAGGTTTTGTTTTAAAAAAATCGAATAAAATGGGACATTAAAATTCCTGATGGAAATAGCTGCATAATTCTATATAATAAATATTTTAATTTATTCCCATTTCTTGAGATCCATTAACGGGGAAATCTGCGAATTATAAATAATTTTTATAATACCTCACATTGATCTTACTTTTGCCATCATTCGTAGTTATATGAAGTCCACGTATTTCTTATCTGATGTGCATCTGGGTATCGACGGAGCTGAATCGAGTAAAGTAAGAGAAAAAACACTTGTTAGATTTTTAAATGAGCATCAGGATCAGATGGAAGCCTTGTATTTTATGGGTGATCTGTTTGATTTCTGGTTTGAATATAAAAAAGTGATCCCTAAAGGCGGTGTGAGAATATTATCTAAGCTGGCTGAATTAAATGAAAATGGTATACAGGTACATTTCTTTACAGGCAATCATGATCAGTGGATGTCAGGGTATTTTGAAGATGAATTGGGTATCAGGGTATATCATGATCCGATTACCGTATCACTTTATGGTAAAAAGGTGATGATGGGACATGGCGATGGACTCGGCCCCGGCGACCATGGTTATAAGTTTATTAAAAAATTATTTCGCAGCCAGCTTTCAAGATCCTTATTTTCTCTTATACCTCCCGGGATTGGAATACCCATCGCAAGATTCTGGAGTGGAGAATCCAGACAAAAAGGAGCTAAAGAAAATGTGTTCCTGGGTGCAGACAGAGAATGGCTTATTCAATATTGTGAATCAATGGTAAGAGCTAAAGCAGACCTGGATTACTACCTCTTTGCCCATCGACATGTGCCGATCCATTGGACTCTATCCAATAAATCAACTTATATAAATCTGGGCGATTGGCTTGTCTACCGTTCATTTGTTCTCATGAATGATTCGGGTGTGGAATGTAGGTTTTATAATAATGCCGGTAAACAATTTATTATCAACAACACTCCGGTATGAACAGAAGAGTAGTGTATTTTCTATTCATGATACATCCTATTGCTCATGCACAAAGTGATTCCTTGCCGTTTCGATGGTTTGACAAAAACACCACCCTGCAATCTCAATCTACGATTCAGCAAAAATATTTACTGGTCAAATTAAACGGAGATTTGTTGAAAGTGGATACGACTGGTAATATAATGAATCGTTATTCTAACCCTTATCTTGGAATACCTTCGATCATTTCAAAGAATACGGGCTTGCAGGTAGTATTGTTTTATCCTTCATTTCAAACAGTGATTTTACTGGATCAATTTTTGAATGAAATGAAAAAAATTCAATTATCCACTTTGCCGATGCCCTGGGTCAATGCATTACTTTTTGCAAGTAATAAGACTTTTTGGTATTACGATGATGCCACCAAGCGGATTAAAAACATTACACAGGATGGACAATTCATTGTCCAGTCAAAAGCCATCGAAGGAATTGAACAAAATAATATTAAAGAAATTCGCCAGCTTGAAAATTTTATTCACCTGGTTTTGTACAATGGTTCAGAATGGATAATTGATTTTGCCGGAAACATTCAGTAATCAAATTCCTGAAGATATAGTGGTCTGAACGTCCTTTCGGTATTTTGTCCTTATGCTATCGTTGTTCAGTCTATGATTTTGGTTTTACAAATAATTGTTTATTCAATAACTCCTGGTCATCGATCCGGTCTTGCAAAATCCTGGCATAGGATTTACCTGCTTTGAGATTAAATTGTGTATAAGCATCGGTGGCCAATTGTTTTGCTTTGTTGAGCAGGCCGGATACCTCGGCGGCTACCGCGAGATTATAGGTTGCTTTGCCGGCTGATTCTTTTTCATTTCGCATGGATGCGATTCGTTCCCAGATATTTACTGCTTTGGGCCATTCGTTGGATTCTGCATATCGAGTTGCTTGCTCAAACTGTTCGCTATGCTCTCCTTTGATTTTTTTATAATACGTTCTGGAAATTGTAATGTATACAGGTGCAATGCGTACACCATACCTGGAACCGAGCTTTGCTGCAATCTCTCGTGCAATGTCATAGGATCTGGGTAATGCATTGATGGCGGATGCCTGAGAAGTGGCGCCATAACTGTTCTTTTCATCCCGGTCTTCATCCCTGTATTCATCTATGATTCGTTGAT
>CALMKY010000228.1 GCA_937867195.1 uncultured Saprospiraceae bacterium
CCAAAGAAATACAGATGAAAGATCTGCCGTATTTGCAGGTCGGTCCATATCATACCAATACGGTCGCCGGCTTAGAACTTGCCATGGCAATTTTGAGAAGGAGAAAAAATCCGAATAAACAGATTATGATGATCACCGATGGTAAGCCTACTTGCATTAAAGTAGGAAAAAAATATTACAAGAATTCATTTGGCCTGGACCGCAAGATCGTCAACCGGACTCTGGCGCTGGCACTCACTTGTCGTAAATTACACATACCGGTTACAACTTTTATGATTGCCCGGGACCCTTACCTCGCCAATTTTGTAGATACCTTTACCCGTGCAAACAACGGTAAAGCATTTTACAGTACCCTGGATTCATTAGGTGAATTCATTTTTATGGATTATAAAAAAAGTAAAAAACGCAAGAGATAAAATTGAATGAAAGTTATTGATATAAAATCCCTGGGTGCTTTGAAAGCATCCGGTTATAAAAGCAAATCCATCAAAGATGAATTGCGTGATAACCTGGTGTACGCCCTGACCAAAGAAATCAAAGTTTTTAATGGAATCCATGGGTTTGACGATACGGTTATACCGGACATTGAGCGTGCTATTCTTTCAAAACATCATATCCTGTTGCTTGGACTCAGAGGCCAGGCAAAAACCAAACTGGCCAGGTTATTGGTCAATTTACTGGATGAATACATACCCATCGTCGAAGGAAGTGAAATCCTGGATGATCCCTATCATCCGTTATCTCCTTTTGCAAAAGAAAAAATCAATACGTTAGGAGACGAAACACCGATTAAATGGATTCATCGTGACGATCGCTATGTCGAAAAATTGGCAACACCGGATGTAAGTATAGCTGATTTAATTGGCGACGTGGATCCCATCAAAGCAGCAACACTTAAATTACCCTATGCCGATGAACGGGTGATTCATTATGGATTGATACCCAGAGCCAACCGTTCCATTTTTGTAATCAATGAATTACCTGATTTACAACCACGCATTCAGGTGTCCTTGTTTAATATTCTCCAGGAAGGCGATCTGCAGATCAGGGGATTCAAAGTAAGATTGCCATTGGATATCCAGTTTTTATTTACAGCGAATCCTGAAGACTATACCAACCGAGGTTCCATCATCACTCCACTTAAGGATCGTATTGATAGCCAGATCATAACCCATTATCCTCTGGATATTGCAACGGCTATGACGATTACGGAGCAGGAATCCAGGGTCGATCCAAAGCAAAAAAATATTTTTATTCCCCAGATGCTGAGAGTCCTGCTTGAACAAATATCTTTTGAAGCCAGGAGCAGTGAGCTGGTGGATCTTAACAGCGGTGTTTCTGCCAGGCTTGGCATCAGTGCTTATGAAAACCTCGTCAGCGCTGTAGAGAGACGCATGCTAAAGAATAAAGAACTCATGGCTACAGCAAGGGTCAGTGATTTTGTAGGTGTATTACCTGCCATTACCGGTAAAGTGGAGCTGGTCTATGAAGGAGAACAGTTAGGACCCTATAAAGTGGCTTTCGAATTATTCAATAAAGCAATCAAAACGGAATTTCT